>NZ_BFAY01000006.1:300000-400688 GCF_003112675.1 Leptospira johnsonii
ACTTCCTTAAAGGAGAATTTTACGACTTCCAGATCGCCTAAGGTAAGTCCGCATTCGTCCAATTGGTTTTCCGCCAATTTACTGTTCACGATCTTAGTAATGAGAATATCTAAAGATTCGGGAGTTACTTCTTCCAAGGATCTACTTGCAGCTTCCAAACTATCGGCGATCATCACGATCGCAGTTTCCTTTCTTTGAGGTTTAGGTCCCGGGTATTGGAAGTCCGCTTTTTTAAGTTTTTTCTTTTGAGCGGGGGAAAGTTCCGCAAGCGCTTTATGATAAAAGAACGCCATGGTAGAAGTTCCATGATGTTCCGGAATAAAATCGATCACTTCTCTTGGAAGCCTAGCCTTCTTAGCCATTTCAATTCCATCCAGGACGTGATCGATGACTATCTTTGCAGCTTTTGCAGGATTATTCTTATCAATGTTTTCCTTTTTAGGGATCAAGTGTTGGTTCTCTACGAAAAATCCTGCATTCGGGATCTTACCGATATCGTGAAAATACACGCCAACTCTGGTCAAAAGCCAATCCAATTCCAAATTTTGGGAGGCTCTTTCGGACATAGCAGCCACTAAAAAAGTATGGGTATAAGTAGAAGGCGCCTTGGTCAGCAATTCCTGCAGTAACGGGTGTCCTGTATCCGCAAGTTCCATCAGCTTAAATCTGGTAGGAATATTGAACACATACTCATAGATAGGAAGAAGCAGCTGAGTCAAAGTGGAACAGACGAATCCGTTCACTAAACATAATAAATACAATCGGAATATATTCGATTCCCAAAGGTCTCTCAAATGAGAGCCGGACGGAACAGCCACCCAATAATTCCTAGAATCGAACAAATACCCGGAAGAAGAGATGAGCATCTGGACCAAGGCCATATAGAACCCGGCCTTGATAAAATCGATCCTCTTTCTCATCTTTCTTCCATAAGTTGCCGCAACTACAGTCATTACGAAAGCAAGAATGAAAGAAGTCGGATTATACCTGGAAGCAGCGAACACGAAGAACGAAAGGAAGAACCCAATCGCGATCGATAATTGTTCGTCATAGATCATAGATAGAATGAGACAAACCATTCCGGTCGGGATCACAAGAGCGAAGTAAAAAACCGAATCGTAACTGTTCTCAAAGCTGAAAAATGCCTTGGATGCCAAATAAGTCCAGAGCACCAAAGACCAGATCAACGTGAACACGATTACGTTACTCGAAACGTCATTTAAACGTTTCGGATTGTATTTCTTCAGGAAGGCATATACTATAATTACAAAAATGGATTGTATAAGAAGAATGGAGATAATGGACGCGATATTTGCACGAGTAGCGTATCTATTCACTATCAGCAATCTCTGATAGATATCCGGAGTGATAATCTCCCCCGCTTTTACGATGGTTTCTCCCGCGTTGATCCTGCTGCTAATAGGCTCCGTTCTATCCATAACGGCTTGCTTTTGGTTTTTAGTTTCTTCCGCGTTGTAAGTACAGGCAGGATTAGAATATACATAAGTCAGCGCGAGCTTTTGGATGACTGAAAGAAGCTGAGGATCTGTGGCCTGCAACTTCTCCGCTGCCAAACGGTTTAGAGTTTCTACCGTTGCACTGTCCCTATACAAATACATACGAGGAATTACAAGTGCTCCCTCTACCGAGGAAATCTGCTCCTTATTCCCGCTCGCACCTGAATTGCGAATCCTTGCTTCCGCTGTTCGGATCGCAGAATAGTCGTTAGGTTGGTCCCTCAAAATACAAAAATTAGAAAAAACTAAATTACTATATTGTTGGACGAGATCTCTGACCCTGGACTTGCCCGGAGTTTTAAGTAGGAGCTCCAACTCTTCTTTGGATCTGTTTTTCCATCTAGGGACTGCAGCCAATAATTCTGCGGAAGTTTTCACTTCTCCGGTAGGTTTTGGCTCCCTGTATTTCTCCATATCCTCTTGGATAGCAGGGCGAATGACTTCGGCTAAAACCCTATAATCTCTATCGAAAAAATTAGGCGCGGATTGGAAGGCCTTTAGTCTTTTGGCTTTCGTTTTTTCTTCGTCTTCATAAACTATATCTTTGGTTGAGACGACCTTATCCAGAGCATTCTTGCCTTCAGAATAAGGACCGTCTTGAGAAAGATTAATTTTGTCCTGACCGAAAAACGGGATCGCCAGCATCCAGGTCACGATGATCAGAGTGATCGCCGTGAGGATTACCTGGAATTTTCTCACGAAAGAAATTGGACGGATCTTGGTCAAGGTATCCGTGATCCAAGCCATTCCTCTTTCTAAAAGTGATCCCAGTGGAAACATTACAATTCCTCGAACTTCCTCACGATGGTTTCTACCAAAGGATGTCTAGTGATATCTTCTTTTCCGAAAAACACCTGACCAATTCCTTCGGTCTGTCTGAACAAGTTTACCACACGATCGAAACCGGATCTACCATGTTCTAGGTCGACTTGGGTCACGTCACCGGATATACACATCCTGGAATTGCGGCCCAAACGGGTCATAATCATCTTAAGCTGCGCAAGAGTACAGTTTTGGGCCTCGTCCAAAATGATAAAACTTTTGGAAAGTGTCCTTCCTCTCATGAATGCGACCGGCGCGATCTCTATTTTAGTAAGTGCGATATATTCTTGGGTTTTTTCGAAGCCGATACATTCGTTCAAAGCATCGTATACAGGACGAAGATACGGGTCCACTTTTTGGTTTAGATCCCCGGGTAAAAATCCAAGATTCTCTCCTGCTTCTACCGCAGGTCTTGTCAAAACGATCTTATCCACGATCCCATTTTGCAAAAATCTGCAGGCCATTGCAACCGACAGGAATGTTTTTCCGGTTCCTGCAGGGCCGATCCCGAAAGTGATCAGATTATTTAAGAAAGATTGAATATACTTTTCCTGGTTTTTGGTCCTGGAATAAAGATGTTTTCCCTTGTATGTGGTAAGTATCTTCTCTGTAGGCTTGAAGGGTTCATCTTCCGACTTACGCTCTTCCTTCTTCCTTTCACGAGTGGCTTGTTTAAGAAGATAACCGAAATCGAAGGAATCCGTAAAATCCCGATCCGGTCTGTCCCGATAATTGGTTTCCAATAATCTGAAAAAATCCAGGGCGAATTCGACCTTTGTGGAAATTCCTTCCACTTGAAAACCGTTTCCCCTAGGGATTAGATCGATCTCCAATTGTTTTTCCAAATTTCTGACGCCCGCATCGTTGATCCCGCAGATCTTACGATACAGGTCTTGGTTTTCGAAAGTAAACTGTTCTTTCCTGATACGATTAAACCTTTATCAACCTAAGCTTCAATTCTTGGAGCTGTTTCTCTTCCACTTCAGACGGACATTCGCTCATTAAACAAACACCCTTCTGGGTTTTAGGGAATGCGATCACATCTCGGATGGATTTTCCACCAGTCATCAGCATCAAGATCCGATCTATACCGAATGCAATTCCTCCATGTGGAGGAGCCCCGTATTCCAAAGCTTCCAATAAGAAGCCGAATTTCTCTTTAGCTTCCTCTGGTCCAATCCCCAAAGTGGAGAAGACTCGATTCTGCACATCTTTGGAATGGATACGAATGGAACCTCCACCGATCTCTACTCCGTTCAGCACCAGATCGTAGGCCTTTGCGAGTGCATTTCCAGCTTCTTTTTGGAGTCTTTCCTCGGAAGAAAAAATGTCCAAACTGGAATCTCCAGGAGAAGTGAACGGGTGGTGCAAAGAATCCCAGCGTTTGCTGTCCTTGTTCCACTCGAACATCGGAAAGTCCACGATCCAGGAAATATGAAAGCTTCCTTCTGCAGGTTTGTCAAATCTTTCCGAGAGTTTCAGACGAAGTGCACCCAGAGAATGGTTTACTATTTCTCTTTCGTCCGCTCCGAAAAAGACCATGTCCCCTTCTTTTGAGCCGACTGCACTTGCGATTTTGGAAAGAGCTTCCGGAGTGAATCTTTTTGTAATAGTGGATTCTAATCCTTCTGCCCCGTGTTTCATGTAAGCGAGGCCTTTCGCTTTATAATCTCTATTCAACCAAGCAGTTAGATCTTCGATCTCTTTTCTGGAGATCACAGAACCGCCCGGAACACAAACCGCTTTTACGACTCCGCCGTTTGCAACTGCACCAGCAAATACCTGGAAATCGGAATCTTTTACGATCTCGGAAACATCTACCAGTTTCATTCCGAAACGAAGATCAGGTTTATCGGAACCGTATTCTTCTATGGCTTGTTTATAAGGCATTCTGGAGAATGGACCCTTGAATTCCAGACTGAATACATCTTTCATCACTTGGGAGAATAGACCTTCTATCTCGGAAAGGATCTCTTCCTGGGAAACAAAAGAAAATTCCATATCCAACTGAGTGAATTCAGGTTGTCTGTCCGCTCTTAGGTCTTCGTCTCGGAAACATTTTACGATCTGGAAATATCTCTCCATTCCTCCCACCATCAAGATCTGTTTGAAGATCTGAGGAGATTGAGGAAGAGCATAAAATGAATTCGGGTTTAGGCGAGAAGGTACCAAAAAGTCACGCGCTCCTTCCGGAGTGGACTTATTCAAGATCGGAGTTTCAATCTCTACGAACTTGCGAGAGTTTAGATAATTACGAATTGCGAATACGAACTCGTGACGTTTTAACATCCTGTTCTTTAGTTCGTCCCTTCTGAAATCCAAGTATCTGTATTTGAGTCGATTCTCTTCCGAGATCTCATCGAACTCATCCAAGGAGAATGGAGGAGTTTTTGCTTGGTTCAGGATGATTAGATGATCCACTACAAGTTCAATTGTCCCGGTTTTCATCTTGGGATTGATACTTTCCGCATCGCGTTTTTTGAGCTTTCCTTGGACAGCGATCACGTATTCCGAGCGGATCTTTTCCGCAGCCGCAAAGTTTTCTCCCAGGATCTCTTTACGCAATACTACTTGCAGGATCCCTGTTCTGTCTCGGAGATCCACAAAGATAACTCCGCCTTGGTCCCGGAATCGAAATGACCAACCGAATAGAGTGAGAGTTTTTCCTTCTTGGGCGTCAGTGGTTTCTCCCGCCCAGGCTCTTGTTTTATAACCTTCTAAAATCCAATCTTCCAAAGAAATTCCAGTTCCTTATTTTGTATTATAAAAACTCGTTCCAAAACTTCTTTTGGAACAGACAAAATCCAGGCCGTCATTTCGATTAATAAAGACGACCGGTAAAATCCCGCAGTCGGGACTACACGTTATCAAATCTGGAAAGTTCAGGTCGGAAGGCAAGTGGAAAAGAACCTGTTGGTCCTGACCTGTTTTTGGCGATGATGATCTCCGCCATTCCCTTCATTCTAGGATCTTCCTCTTCGTCCTTTCCCTTCTCTCCCCGATAGATGAATGTAACGATATCCGCGTCCTGCTCAATAGCTCCCGACTCCCTTAAGTCCGCAAGTTGGGGTCTTTGGTCCTTGGATCTCTGCTCAATGGATCGGTTCATCTGAGAAAGTGCGATAACAGGACATCTTGCTTCTTTGGCCATCTGTTTGAGTGCCCTGGAAATTGAGGACACCTCTTGCTGCCTTCCTCCGTCCCTGTTTTTGGGATCGTTCATGAGCTGTAAATAGTCCACAATGATGAGTCCAAGGTTTTCGTTGGTAAGAAGTTTACGGACCCTTCCCTTAAAATCGTCCACACTCAGCGCACCGGAATCATCGATATATATTGGAGAAGAAGTTACCTTAATAATTGCATCAATCAGTTTGGGGGCATCCGACTTGGTTACTTCAGAACGTTTTAATTTATTGGATTCCACCTGAGCATAAGAGCAGACCAATTTGAGTAGGAGTTCCATCCTACTCATCTCTAAGGAGAAAATCACCACCGGTCGGTTATGGATCAGAGCCACATTGGATGCGATATTCAAAGCCAAGGTGGTCTTACCGTTACCAGGTCTCGCAGCTAAGACCATCATCTCGTATTCTTTTAAACCGGAGGTCATCTCATCAAATTGGGTAAAATTCGTTCGAAGGCCTTTGATCTGGCCTCGGCTCTCCATGATCTCTTTGATATATTCGGAAAGAGCCGCCTTGTCCCCGGCAACTGGAAGAAGTCCTTTTACATCCGCAGATCTGGAGACTTCCGTAAGGCTTTGTTCAATTTGATTGAATACGGACTCGTTTTCGCCCGGTTCTTTCTGGATCAGCTCCAGGGCGTTCATTAATAATTTGGAATATTTTCTTCTTTCGGAAAGACGTTTAATCCTTTCCGCATAATAACCCAGAGGATGGGAAACTACTGAATCCTTATAGAGAGAATAAATATACTCGTATTCTCTTTCAGGATCTTTGAGTAGAGAGTTTTCTTTTAAGAAGTTTAGAACGGAAACCGGATCTACTGCGGTCCTTTTGTCTACAAGGTCCAGAATCGCCTTGTAAATCCTTCTGTTTGTATCTTGGTAAAAATCCTCAGGAACGAGGGGGATATCGATTAGATTATCCGCTCCTTTAAGAAGCAGAAATCCGAGAAAGGACTTCTCGGATTCCAGTTCGAACAAGGAGTCGGCTTGCATTCTTGTTCCGGCTTACGCTTCGGTAGAAACGACTTCCTCTTTCTTCACATGTACTGTGATAGTCGGGAGGATACCTTCTGCAAGACGCACTTTTAATTTATAGGAACCTAGGTTACGGATAGGCTCTGGGAATTCGATCTTACGTTTGTCTAGCTCGAATCCTGCGGTTTTCAACAAAGCTGCTACATCAGCAGGAGTTACCGCTCCAAAAAGTTTATCCCCGCCTCCGGTTTTAACGGAAATTTCAAATTCCTTTCCGTTCAATCCGCCGGATATGGATTCCATATCTTTTTTGCGTTTTTCTTTTTTAAGATCCGCAAGTTTCTTCTGGTGAAGAGCCATTTTGGTCTTACCTTCGGAAGCTCTTACAGCAAGTCTTTTAGGAAAAAGAAAATTACGAGCGAAACCATCCGCTACGTCCTTAACGTCTCCCGCATCTCCTAAGTTAGAAACATCTTTTTGTAATATTACTCTCATTTGTTTCTCCTCAGTTCACTTTAAACGGCAGAAGACCGATGCTGCGCGCTTTGCGGATCTCTCTCGCAAGGATCCTTTGGTATTTTGCAGAAGTTCCGGTAATTCTTCTTGGAATGATCTTACCACGGTTTGTGATAAATCTTTCCAGAAGTTCGGTGTTCTTATAATTGATCTGCTTAGCAAGTTCAGGGTCTGCAGTGAAACGGCAAACTTTCTTTTTGTACTTGTTTTGTTTTTTAGGCGGGCGTCCTCCGTCTTGGTCTAAAGGCATGCCCTCAGCAGTGATTTCCTGCTTTATTACTTCTTCTTGTACTTCATTATCTGACATGATTGTTGTCCTCGTTAAAAAGGTATATCGTCGTCCATTCCGGAACTTCCATTATCATCTTGAGCAGATGAATAAGAAGAAGCTCCGCTACTTGCGGAAGAGCCGTACTCTCCGCTTCCATTCTCCCTAGCACCTATCATCTGGAAATTTTCCACGACGATACGAATGCGGGAGGCCTTCTTGCCTTCCATGGTTTCCCAGGTGTCCTGCTTCAGGCGTCCCTCGATCACGAGTTGTTTTCCTTTCTTGCAGTATTGCTGGATGATATCCGCGCCTTTTCCCCAAGCCTCGCAGTCGAAAAAATGAGTTTCCTCTTTTTTCTCTCCGCCGGTTACATAAGTGCGACCGTTAGCTAAGGAAAAATTCACAAGGGAAGTCCCGTTTACGGTTTTAAATTCCGGATCACGGGTCAGGCGCCCAACAAGGGTCACCCGATTGATATCGTTAGCCATTGAGGCGGACGATCATAGAGCGAAGTAAATTTTGGTTTAGTCCAAAATCCCGCTCTACCTTTTCTAACGCGGATTGTTCTGCATTCACTTTAAAGTGAGTGAATATTCCGTAGTCTTGGTGTTGGATCGGATGCCAAAGTTTCTTTTGGCCCCAATCTTCTTCTGCGGTCACGTTGATGGAATGCTTTTTGAAGATCTCAAGAACTTCAGTTTTAGCTACTTCCTTCGAGGTAGAACGCGTGATTGTGGTAATCTCGTAGTTTCTCAAAAGTTTCTCCTATGGGAAAATGCCCGTCTGCGCTATGCGGCGAGCAGAAGAACCGAATTTTGTCCTATTTTCGGCTTTAGGGGCAAGGGGTCAAGTGGAATAGATTTGGGCGTCTTAGCTTCCAAAAAGGTTCTAAGGCGTAATTAGAATAATATTCCGAGGACCTTCTTTATTTCTAATTTTCATTTTCGAAACCATTCTTTGAGTCTCCCTAAAATGCGATGGAATCTCTTTTCTGTCCCATGACCTTATGTTTCATGAATTCTGCTTGCAGTTTCATGAAATTGGCCCGCTATATTCTGAGAGGTCCAGAATATGGCGAATTTACAAGTCAGGGACATAGACGATCGACTCTACGAAGCATTAAAAAGGAGGGCCGAAATGGAACACAGATCCGTAAGCCAAGAAGTAGTTCTTCTGATCGAGAACTATCTAGCACACGACAATAAAGAATCCGAACGTAAGACCTTGGGTTTCTTAGAATTATCAGGCTCCTGGGTGGATGACAGAAGTCCAGACAAGATCGTAAAGGACATACGCTCCTCTCGGACCAAGAACACATTAGGAAAGGATGCAGATGAGCTATTTGATTGATACGGATATCATCATTTATAGCCTAAAGGAAGACCCTATTGTTCGGCAAAATTTTTTGGACCGTAAAAATTCCATTAAATCAGTCTCGGTAATCACTTATGGAGAACTGATCTTTGGAGCCCAGAAATCTACTTACAAGGAAAGAAATCTGGCTACTGTCCGAAGAATTGCCGAACTTTTTCCGGTGATTGAGTTAACCGAAGGAATTATGGAAACTTACGGAGAACTCAAAGCCATTCAACAGAAAAAAGGAAATACTCTGGAGGATTTCGATCTGCTCATTGGATCCACAGCTTTGTATTTGAACTATACCCTAGTTACAAATAACGAAAAGCATTTCCAAGAAATCCCAGGACTAAGGATAGAGAACTGGGCTAACGTTGCTTAGTCTAATTCCACCCAACCTCTATCCCCGTCGATCCGAACCTTAGTACCCAAATCCTGGGAAAGGACCGCGACCTCTTTTAAAAAATTCTCGGCGTCCTTTCCTTCAAGCGGTCGAACCAAATGATCTTCGTTCTGGAACTTTCCGAAAATAGGAACAAGCTCGATATTGATCAATTTGCTTTTTTTAATATGAAGTATTACGATTAAGTTATGATTTAAGTAGGCGTTCCTACTTCCGAAGATCAGATTTCCCAGAGAATAAAATACGATCGTATTTCCTATTTTTTCGATACCTTGGGGAATATGAGGATGATGACCTACAATAATATCCAGTCCACCGTCTGCAAAGGTCTTTGCGATCTTTCTCTGCTCAATCGTAGGAAAAGGAGAATATTCCACTCCCCAATGCAGAGAAAGTATCCTAAATTGTTTTGTTGGAGAATTCGTTTTAGATTTTCTATCTTTTTTAGAACTTCGAAGTGAGTTCAGTTGGAATTTTTCCAACTGGAACTTTTTCAGGATTAGTTCCGGATCCAGAGGCATAACACCGGGACCTTGTCCAGCGTAATGTGATCTACCTTCGGCTACATTAGTGGCAGAATAAATTCTAAGATAAGTATCCTTCCCTTCCCAGATCCAAGGGCGAAAAGCGGACTCTAAATTTTTTCCGGCACCGATGGATGAGATCTTTCTATCACCTAAAAATTTGAGAGTTTCTTCCAATCCTTCCGGGCCGTGATCCATTGCATGATTATTCCCTAGAGAAACAAGATCCACTCCTAAAAAGCTCATACTTTCCAGATCGGATTCTTTTGCTTGGAAGACGTAAGCCTTACCATGGTCCCAGCTTTTTTCGGAGACTACAGGAGTTTCTAAATTTAAAACTCTTAGATCCGCACTTTCAAAAACGGATTTTAAACCTTTGACCGGGGCCAATTCTCCCTTGGATTTGATCGTGTCACGGATCCCCCAGTTAAACATCACGTCCCCGCCCAATAGAACTTTTACTACTTCGGGATCTTCTTCTTTTCCGAATAATTTTTCTATTTGGGTTTCGAGCTTATCTACGATACTTGTTTGTTCTTCAGGAAGTTTTTCAGAGCCGGAAGAATTTTCCGGAACTCCAGCGCAGTAAAGCGTAACTAAAAATGGAAAACAAAAAAGGATCCGAATCGCAAGGAAGAAGTGTTTTTGAAAAAACGACATGTTTCGGGACAGTTTTAGGTCCCGTTTCGTTTTCGGAAATAAAATACTGAAAAAAGAAAATCTTTAGGGAGATTCTTTAGAAATAAACAAACTGTCGATTCCCTTTGCCGGATCGATTATATTCAAAAGACAGGACGTAAATCCAACGACAAAAAAGGTATCATTCAATCCCAAGACCACATCTCCAGCACTTACGTTACATTCTGTGGAATCTTGTAAATATTTCAAATTCGACCAAACAAGATTTCCGTTCGTATCGTATTTCGCCAGAAAAGAGCTCTCTATTGCGTTATAGAAAAGTATTTTTGTGGCAGTGATCGTTCCGGTAATATATGAATTCCCACTCGGATCTACGCTGATTCCAAAACCTTGGGTTTCTGCTCGAAAAAAGGAAGAAAAGTCAGGATTCCCGAAAAGCCTTGTCCATAATTTATCTCCATCCTTATTATATTTTGCGATAAATGTATCCGTAGTTCCGATCGGAGTCTGATCATCTAATTCTCCGGATGTATTACCAACGATATAAATGTTTTGATCCGGATCTAAAGCAACATCTGCAGCTAAAGAAATCTGGTCAGGAACGCCTAATAATCTAGCCCAAAGTTTATCCCCGTTAGAATCATACTTAATTAATAACGCATCTTCTACCCCGATCATGGTTTGATCATCAAAGCCACCTTGGGCTGCTCCTACAAAATAAATCTCTCCATTTGGATCAACCGTAAGATCTCCAGCAACCGATTCGTGATTGTCCGGATTAGAATTACGGGACATTCTCGCCCATATTTGGTTTCCATCCGGGTCGTATTTGACCATAAAATAACAATTATTTCCGCCTGGATTCGTTTCTCCAAAGAAGGTATCCGCATTTGTAGTTCCTACAACGTAAATATTCCCAAATTGATCGGAAGAAATTCCTCTTCCTGTAGAAGTCCCGAAATGAAAATCCGTGTTACTTCCTCCACCGATCATTCTAGTCCATTTTTTATTTCCATCTTTATCATATTTTACTAAATAAGCATCTTGGTATCCGATTTTATTTTGCCCATCTATAGTATCCACAACCGTCATTCCGGTATTAAAAATGTTCCCCTCTGGATCTGATGTTATCGCAAGACCGAAGGTGCTTCCTTTTGAAAAGTTTTTTGGACCTCCACCAAAATGCCGGGTCCAAAGCCTAGTACCTTCTTCGTCATATTTAGTTACGAAAGAATCCATTTGGCCGAGAAGAGGTTGGCCACCCAAATTTCCTTCCGTAAATCCTGTAGCGAGTATATTTCCCTGAGGGTCGCTCCCTGCCGCGAATCCCCAGGTAGTGCTTCCAAAAACTCCGAAAAATTTTGGCCAGGGTTTTGAAGGTCCGTTAGGAATTGGAGATTCTGAAGAATTACCGAAAGAAAGAGCGAATGCAGATATAAGATCAGGCTGTTCAGATCCGCTACAAGAAATGGAAAGGAAGGAAACTAACAGGATAAAAAGGGCGTTCTTCTGAAAAGCGGAATTCATGCATGGACAACAAGCGACCAACTTGACTTTCCGGAATTTTCATATAATCCATGTTAGGTTCATTCCGTCTTTTTTAGTGTTCATTCTCAAATTATATTCTTCCAAGGCGATTTTAGGATCAGATCACTGGAAGATCAAAAATCCCAAAAGAACCAGAACAAGTCCCAAGATCCCGATCTTCACACCCACTTTGGCCATATCCTTAATCTCGAAACCTCCCACCGCATATGCTACCGCATTCGGAGGAGTGGACACAGGCAAAGACATTGCCAAAGAAGCGCCTAACGCAGATCCTAAAACTAACTGGATCGCGTAAGATTCATTGCCTGGTAGCAACAAGGTAGCGACAGGAAGAGCCAAAGGAACCAGAAGATTTGCTGTAGCAGTATTGGATAAGAATGTGGAAAGAAAAAGTCCGATCGAGAAGAAGATCCCAAGCACCCAAAGACTTTCTCCCGGACCTGCTTGTTTACCGATCAACTCTCCAAACCAAGTCCCTGCCCCACTTTTTTCAATTCCCGTTCCGAGAGCGATCCCACCCGCAACTAAGATCAAAACATCCCATTCCAAAGAACGTAAATCATTGGATTCTAATATTCCAAATGAAGTAAAAAGAAGAAGTGGAAATAGAGCAACTACTCCCGCAGGGATACCATGAAATGATTCGGTTAACCAAAGAAGGACGGTTACCAAAAAACCAAACAAAACAAATCTCAGTTTTTTTTCTGAACCTTCTTCCGCAATTATTTCATAACGAAGAGAAAGACTTAATCCCTCGCTGGCAGGAAAAGCTCTAAGAAGCCAAAACCACGCGGCAAAAAGTAGAACGACTAAAAGAGGAACCGCAATAAGCATCCAGCTCCCGAAAGAAATAAATTCTCCGTATCCTTGGTTTTTCAGATTTGCAAATGCGATCACATTGGGAGGAGAACCGATTGGAGTTCCTATCCCACCTAAATTCGCTGCGAAAGGAATTCCGATCAGGACCGCTTTTCTGAATTTTTCGTCCTTATCCAAGACCATGAGCAACGGAAATACTAATGCTATCATCAAAGATGCGGTGGCAGTATTACTCATCCAAAGAGAGATAGTTGCAGAGATACACATAAGCCCAAGTAAAACGTATTTGGGAGAAGTTCCGAAATAAGGTAGAACCCGATTGGCTAACCAACGATCCACTCCCACTTTCACACAAGATTTTGCTAAAGCAAAACTTCCCAAAAACAAAATTACTGCGGAATCTGCAAGCGATGCCAAAAACACTCCGGGAGCACTTGGTTTTCCAGGACCTGCATATTGTTTTAAGAATTCCCATTTGCCCGGATTAGAAAAAAGAATAACCTCAGAAAAAATGATCAAAATAGAAGTGGCATGACCCGGAATAATTTCAAAAATCCATAAGCCAGCGGCGATCAGAAAAATAAAAAACATCCCGCCCACCGAAGGAGGGAGGTAACCATAAAAGGAAAATACAATAGGAACACAGGCAAGAAGGATGGAAAAAATAAAACCAACGTATTTCAATTTCATATATGTTCTAAAAACCTAATATTATAATCGTTTCTAATCTATTCAAAAATGATCGTTCTGTTTTGGAAGATCATCACTCTATCTTCCAAAAGCAAGCGAAGAGCCTTTGACAAGACCATCTTCTCCAGATCCCTTCCGTAAAGAACCAAACGTTCCGGAGAATAGCCATGGTCCACGTGACAAACGTCTTGGACTAAGATCGGTCCCTCGTCCAAATTTTCGGTCACGATATGAGCAGTCCCACCTATTATCTTCACTCCACGTTTATAAGCCTGCTCATACGGTTTGGCTCCTACGAATGCAGGCAAAAAAGAATGATGGATATTTAATATTCGATTCTCCCATTTTTTTACGAATTCCGGAGTGAGTATTCTCATGTATTTTGCGAGCACGATCCAATCCGGTTGGAGTTCCTTCAAATAAGAATCCAAGTGTTTTTCATGTTCTTCTCTGCTCATCCCTTCGCTGGAAATATAATGAAATGGAAGTTTAAAGTCTCGGACCAAGTCCCCTAAAATTTCGTGATTGGAAACCACAGCCTGGAGCTCCATGGGTAATTCTCCGTATCTCCAACGAAGAAGAATGTCTCCCAAACAATGAGGCTCTTTCGTAGCGAGTAAGACCACCTTAGGAAATCTGGGATTGGATAGAGTAAGTTCCGCATCTTTCGGAAGGATCTTTGCAAGTTCGGAAATAAGACCTTCTTCTTTTTTGCCGTCTTCGAGAGAGTATTCGGTTCTCATAAAGAATACCTTCTCCAATGGTTCCACGAACTCCTGGTTCCCGACGATATTGGCTCCGATATTCGCTAAAAATCCAGTGATCCTATGGATCAGCCCTGCCTCATCTTTGCAGCGGATTAGAAGTACTCTGTTCTTTTTCAGATTGGGTTCCGGGTTCAAAATTTCTCCTTTCTGGACGGAAAGAATTGCCTAAGAAGTCTAAAATTTCGGCTAATCTTCTTTCCAAACCGGAAAAGGAATATCTTCTTTTTTCCTCTCAAAATCCCGTTTGGGGCAGGAATCTGCGAAATCCAGGGATTAAATTGGCTCCTTCTACCATTGGCACTCGACAACAAAAAGTGCCAAATTTTGTGAAAAATAATTGAAACTTTTTCCAATATTAGCACTCTATATATGTAAGTGCTAAATAAGCCCAGGAGGCGATAATGAGACACCCAAATTTTTTTAGCGAAGTCAGAAGAATTCAAAACAGATTCCATAATTTATTCGATCCAGTCTGGGAAGGCGGGCAGGTATATCCTACTCTAAATGTGTATACAGACCAAGACAAGATCACAGTAACCGCCGAGGTTCCGGGCCTTTCTCCAGAAGATCTGGACATTACTGTGGCTCATAACCTTCTCACCATCTCAGGTGAATGGAAGGAATACACACAAGACAAACCTCGTAGAATAGAAAGAGCCAGAGGCAAATTCCAAAGAAGACTAGAACTGCCAGTAGCAGTAGACTCCGAGAAGGTAGAAGCATCTGTAAAAGACGGAGTTTTAACCTTAGAGCTTCCAATTCTTGAGAGCGAAAAACCAAGAAAGATCCGCATCGAAGCAAAAGGATAAGGAGAAAAAAAATGAGCGTATCAGAATTACTAAAAACAGAAGAAAAAGCCGCAACTGAGCAAGAAAGAGCCGAGAGACCAAGGCCGACCTACACTCCTTCTACGGACCTGTATTCCAACGAAGAAGAACATCTTCTCGTCCTGGATCTGCCAGGTGTAAAAGAATCCGATCTGGAAATTTCTTTGGAGAAGGACGAGCTCAGGATCTCTGCAAAGACCAGCGCCTCCGAACCGAAAGGAAATTTAAGATATTCGGAATACGGAACTGGAGATTATAAAAGGACCTTCCTTTTGTCTGAACCTGTGGATGAAGATAAAATTTCCGCAGTTCTCAAAAACGGGGTTCTACAGTTAAAGCTGCCTCGAAAAAAACCTTTGAGTAGAAAGATAGAGGTAAAAACTAACTAATTGTTTTTCAGCAAATCCTTACTTGTCAAACCGGGCTTTTCGGCCCGGTTTTTTTTTGCCTCTGCGCTTCCTTTCGGTTTTCCTGACTTTATGAGGACTTTTCTATTACTTACATGTTCCAATTTATTCATGACCTTTGCCTGGTACGGTCATTTGAAATTTTTTAAGGACTTTCCCATTTGGAAAACCATCCTGATCTCTTGGGGGATCGCATTTTTAGAATATTGCTTCATGGTTCCTGCAAATCGTATCGGATATGCGGAGGACGGCTTAAGCGGGTTCCAACTCAAAATACTTCAAGAGGTGATCACGATCACCATTTTTGTGGGATTTGCAATTTTGGTCTTAAAGGAAAAAATGAAATGGAATCACGCAGTCAGCTTCTTTCTGGTGATCCTTGCAGTAGTATTCGCTTTTTATGATAAAGAGTAATCCTATCTCGTATGGAGACGACGAAAATCTAAGAGATATTTAGCCGGTCACAAAAGTTCCCTGATTTCCTTAGCTAATTCTTCTCCCTTGATCCCGGTTGGATAAGCTCTCAGTATATTTCCAGTTCGATCCACTAGATATATAAAGAGAGTATGATCCATTCCATATTCTCCATTCCCTTGGGGAATTTGGGTCTTTTGGGAGAATACTCCAAAACCTTTCTGCAACTCTCCGATCTGATCCTTCCCACCTGTTAAAGCCACGAGTTCTTTTCCAGGAAAATGAGAAATGTATTTTCTTAATACTTCCGGAGTGTCTCTTTCCGGATCGATTGTGATAAAAACTGGAGTAATATTTTTGGAATCTTCTTTTAAGGAAATAAATGCGTTCTCTATATCGTTCAAAGCCATAGGACACATATCAGGACAATGAGAAAATCCGAAATAGACCACGAACAAATCCCCTGGTAATTCGGATGGCCTAACGGTCTTCCCTTCAGTATCTTTTAGAATTGCAGTCTTCCATTCCGCTACTGGAGCCTCGGAAGCGAATTTAGAAGAAGGCTTCTTCTTCATATAATATCCAACTCCGAAACCGACTCCTAGAATTAAAAGGGAATAAATTATATTTTTATAATTCGTTTTTAAAAAATTCATACCGCTACTATCCAACCCATTGCTCCCCTGTCCGCCATATGGGTCTGGTGAGGATGGAACATATATCTTCCTCTTTTAGTAAGTGTAAACTCTACGATTGCTCTTTCCGTTTGACCAAGAGTGATCACATCAGTATGTTCATCTGGCACAAGTTTGGTTCCGGTCCTATATACATCGAATGTTTGTGAATGAAGATGGAAAGAAGCGACAGGATCATGCTCCGTCATATTCGCAATATACAATCTTACTTTTTTTCCCACAGGGACCTTGATAGGAAAACGGTCATAATATCCTGCGATACCGTTCCAAGCATAGATATCATTTCTACCGGACTCTTTCAGATCCCAACCTGCAAGTATCAACATGAACTCTAAGGCGGGAGGTCTTCCACCGGGAGGATCGACTATAAATCCTCCATACAAACCTTTGGACATATGGCTCGCTAACGGAGGAACATGGCAATGATAAGGATGAAAGCCGATCGGACCTGCAGTGATCTTATACACTCTTTCCGCTCCCGGAGCGATCGGTTCCCAACCGTCTTGCCCAGGATCATGGGTTCCGTGAAAATGAACCGAGTGAGGATGATTGGAATGATTCCTAAAAAGAAGTTCCATCTCCTGACCTAGTCTTGCACGGATTACTTTTCCCGGAACAACGCCATCGAAGGTCCAAGCATCCACCACCGTGTTATGAGCCACAGTCAATGGCATTTCTATAATATTGGTCTCTGTACGGAACTTGGAACCGGAAGGAGCCTGAGGGATCGTAGTATTCAATTCCATCCTGGATAATAGTTCGGCGTTTGCGAACATCGGAGGATGGATCATACTTCCGTAGGAATTCCCACCTATTGATCCAGGTAGTCGGATAGAAGGATTCGGGGAAGAAGAAGCCGGTCCCGGAACAGAAGACCCAGTCCTACAAAGAGGATCTTCTTTTTTACCCGAGGTAATTCCGGCGATCCCGGTACCCGCAGCGAGTCCGGCACCGCCGATCCCTAACCAACGAAGGAATTCCTTCCGATTCATAACAACTTTTCCGTTTTTTAGAATCTTGCGATCGTGGAGATCAGAAGTGTTAAAACCAAAAGCCCGATCCCGCCATACACAAGGCTGTTCTTTGCCCAAGATGGGATCTTAGAACCGCCGACCAAATGATAGGCTCCTGCCCCGAATAAAGGGACAAGGATGATCGCTGCAGTCCACAAACTTCCTTTCTTAGGATCCACATCCTCTCTTTTAGACAAATCGATCAGGGCCAAGGGAGCCCAGAGAGCGAATAAAATGTAGAAAATATAGTATCCGTAAAAGTTGAAAAGTAAGGTAAAAAATCCTGGATCGTAAAATTGAGCAGTTTCCATAAGTAACTCCTTAGTATATTCTAAAATTATAATGTATCAATTTTCCTAAGTATCAACCCGCTCCCACGTTTCCTACGATGGTGAATCCAAGATAGAAAATGAAGGCCAAGGAAGCTCCGAATCCTGCAAACACAAGAGTGAATCTCAAGTATTTAGGATAGGAAGATTTGCCAGAAAGAAGATAAGCTCCACCTCCGATATAAGGCACCAAGGAAACGAATGCCAACCATACGTATTTGCTCGGGCTTATTTCTGATTTGGAAACCAGATCATAAACACTCAAGCTGACCAAACATACGTAAAGAAGAAGTGGAAGTAAATATCCGAACCAACGGAAGATCACTATCTGAATATCCAAAGGTTTTGGTACCGAGAATCCACCAAGAACGTCCCCGAATTTTGGTTTTCTTTCTGCGAGGATTTTGGCCGCTTCTTCCGGAAGTTTTACTTTATCCAGATCTAAACCGAAATCTTCGAAAGGATGGATCGCAGGTTTAACAGGAGCAGAAACTCCGCCAGGAAGATTCGTTTGAGGAGGAGGAACCGGTTGGTTCTTCCAATCTCCGCTCGGATAAATTCCGTGAGTTGCATCCACCATCAAAGAAAGCGCGTTATAGGCTGTGAAAATCTCTCCGCCCATAGGAAATCTGATCCCTGAACCGCAAGAATTCGTTTTTTCTAATAAAGGAGGGACAGAGGTTTGGAATTTATTATTAGAGAAACAGTTTCCAATACTGATCGGCCCTGCAAGGGTCAAGTCTCCGAAACCGGAAGAATGCACAATGTTTCCTTCCACAACGTTCCTATGAGAGAACCAGAAATTCTCATCCAGGTTTGGGAAGATCGCAATCCCGTGGTTATCATGTCCGATCACTACGTTATTCTTGATAACATTATTGATACCGCCTGCAATCAAGATCCCTGTTCCGTAAGTAGGATATTCCAGAGGTTTGATTGGAGCAGTCAGGTTATTATTGTCATAGATCAGGTTTCCGATGATGGTGGTCTCTCTTTCCGGAGGAAGAAGTTCCCTATCCAAAGAATTCGGTCCTAAACCTACGATATTGTTTCTCCAGATGGAACTGATGATGTATAATTCTCCTCCAGCGTTCGTTCCGGAATAACCCAGGGCACTATTCTCGGAGATCACATCATAAAGGATGGCTTTACAAGGATAACATTGGCCCACATAAATTCCCGCGTCAGGAGATCCGGAAGCATAAGAATGTTCTAATACTCCGTTCACTGAATCGAAAGCGTAAATGCCGTAGTCCCCGTTATTATAAGCGGTAAGATAAGAACCTCTATATCCTTTTACACCAGTCCAAAAAAATCCGTTTAAGGTGGAGTTCCTCGCAGTCATGTTTTCTACTGCAACTCCATTCGCTCCCACAACGATCACACCATTCGCTCTTTGGAATTGACCGTCTAAGATTACTTTATTTCTATCCGTTCCCCTTAAGGTAAGAGAAGGAGTAGTGACCACCACTTCTTCGTAATATACACCTTCGTCGACCAGGATAAGATCTCCCGGAGAGGCAGCATCCACTGCGTTTTGGATAGTAGGATACATTTGTGGAACCTTACGAGTGGTTCCGGAAAATTTTTCGGCGACCTTCCAATCCTTACCGGCTCTTGCCGCAGGATTATAAGCTGCATTTCCTACTACTATATCACCAACCATTCCGCTCTTTCCATCAGGAGAAGCGTGAAAGCTACAGTAATAAGGAAAAACTCCCTCTTTAGGATAAGTGATCTTTACCTTGGCGCCCCTAGGCATCACGATATTACCGAAACTCTTTTCGGTAGACCAAGACTTGTCCACAGCGATCGCATTGTGAGGGTTTGCCCCCGAATTGACAAATTCTATCTGACCACCGACAGGGATCTTTTGCATAGGGGGAGAAAATGCATTATCCACCATAACCACATGGGCAAAACCTTCCGTTGCCTCTCCTTCTTTGCTACTGCAAGAAGAAGCGAAGGCTCCCATCAAAATTCCCAGGACCAATAGCCCTAGAACGGGAACGTATCTTTCTTTTAATTGAAACTTAGGCATCGGAATTCCTCTCCTCATATTCGAAGTATCCGGGAATTTCACCCGAAATATGCCTTTTTTAAAATGTGAGCTTTTGCTCACTTTTCGAGTATTTTCGCATATCGCTGTGACGACACAAGCATTTTTCTGAGATTTATAATCGAGCAAATGTTATAGAAACCTTCTTCTTCTTAAAAGCTAAAAAGATGTCAGGAAAACTCTTTTTTAGATTCCGGATCCTTTCCAGCCAGACCCCAACCTGTCCATCCAGTAAGTAAGGAAAACAAAGGAGAAAGTAAATTTAAGAATGCGTAAGGAAGATACACAAGTGTAGGAACTCCTAATGCAGTTGCCATAAAGGAACCGCAGGAATTCCAGGGAACTAAGGCAGAGGTCATTGTTCCCGAATCCTCTAAGCATCTGGAAAGATTTCTAGGATCCAATCCTTTTCTGGCATAAGCTTCCTTGAACATTTTGCCCGGGACCACAATCGCGAGGTACTGGTCCGCGCAGAATAGATTGGTCCCCACACAGGTAAATACCGTAGCAGTGAACAAGGAACCTCTGGCTTTGGCCCAGTTTAAAACCTTTTCTGCCAGCACCTGGGTCATTCCACCTCCCTCCATAATCCCCGCATAAAACATAGCGGAGATGATGAGCCAAACAGTGGAAAGCATAGAAGACATCCCTCCCCTCGATAATAATCCGTCCACGACTGCGTGTCCAGTTTTAACCTTAGTACCTTCAGAGGCGGCCGAGACAAAATTTTTAAAAGCGGAAGAAGCTGCGTCTTGAAAGTTTAAAGAATTTGCATATATATTGGATTGGGTCAGAACAAAACAAACTCCTCCGCTCAAGATCCCAATGAAGATAGAGGGAATTGCAGAAACCCTAAAATAGATCAGAAAAAAAGTAAGAAGTGGAGGAAAAAGTAAAACCCAAGAAATTTGGAATTCGGTTCTCAATGCGGAGATCACGGGACCCGTTGCAGTTTCCGTTTCCCCCTGGCTTCCGTCCCAGCCTAAAAATCCGAAAGCCAAAAGGCAGATCCCGAAAGCAGGCAAAGTAGTCCTGGCCATATTACGGATATGTGATAAAAGAGAAACTCCAGTGATGGAGGATGCAAGATTCGTTGTTTCCGAAAAAGGAGAAAGTTTATCTCCGAAATAGGCCCCTGAGACAACTGCTCCAGCAACCATTCCCAAAGGTTTTCCAAGTCCCGCTCCCACTCCGATCAACGCAACACCGATAGTGCCTGCAGTGGACCAAGAGCTTCCAGTTGCTAAAGAAACAACGGAAGATAAGATCAAAGCGGAAGGTAAAAAGATCTCAGGCTTTAATAATTCCAGTCCCCATACTATAAGTGCAGGAACGATCCCGGACCGGATCCAAATCCCGATCAATGCTCCTATCAAAAGTAAGATGAGTATCGGTTGCAAAACGTTTCGAAGAGAATCCAGAACTGTGTTTTCAATTTTCTCCCAAGAAATTCCTCTGAGCCTGGAAATTCCCGCAGAGATTGCACCTGCGCTGAATAACAAAATCTGAGCCGGTCCTTCTGCGATCCCCCCTCCGAATAAATATCCTGCAATACTCAAAGAAAGGATCAAAAATCCAAGAGGAAATAAGGAGATCCAAAATCCTGGTTTTTCGTTCATCCCGGAAAATCCTCAGGCAAACTGGATCTGATCTTCGTTTTTATTCCTGTAAATGGATGAACGAATATTAGAGAACTGGAATGCAAAGCCTGTCGATTCATTCCAAGTTTCGAGATAAGATCCGGATCTTTTCCTTCTATAAACTCCAGAAATGCTCCCTCATCCTTACCGTAAATTTTATCCCCGAGCAATGGAAATCCCAAGGAATACATTGTAGCTCGAATTTGGTGGAGTCTCCCCGTTTTAGGAAAACAATATACTTTAGAAAAGGGAACTCCCTGGAGCATACCTTCTCCAATTTTTCGAAATGTAGTCTCACAGGTTTCCGGATTTTCTTCCGGAGTTTCTAATTTTTGAAAAGAATTCTCGGAGACGAATTTTCTTTTTTTACGGATCAAAGAAGAAGGATCCGAAATCAAAAATCCTTTCGCTCTAAGGCGGGTAGGAAAACTCCCCCAGACATAAGAGATATACGTTTTGTTTACCTTTCTTTTGGAGAATAAATCGGATAATTTAGAAGCAGCTTCGGAATCCTTTCCAAAAACCACTACTCCGGATGTTTCTCTGTCCAATCTATGAATGGTATAAATTTTTTCGAAACGGGGATCTTCTTCTAATAGATCCGTAAGATTATTTTTTCTATATCTTCCGGCACTATGGATCGGGATATCTCCCGGTTTTTCTACCGCGATATAACGTGAATCTTCGTATAAAATTTTGAAATCAGTTAGTATAGGTGGTTCGAAACTTTCTCCTGGAAGATAAAGTATCTCGTCCCCTTCTTTTACGGAATAAGAAGGTTTTGCAGGTTTTCCCTGGACAAGTATTTTACCTTCTTCTAATATTTTTCTCCAATTGGATCTGGATTGGTAAGTAAATCTGGAAGCTAGAAATACATCCAATCTGGAACCGGCCTCTTCTTTTCCGATCTTTGTTCTGAGACCTTCCTGTGTAGGAGAATTAGACAGACTCTTCTTCTCCTTCGAAACCCATATCCGGTATTTCTTCCGAAACCGCTTCCATTTCCGGAGGCGATTCCTCTTCAGGAGGAGGACCTGGATCCGGGACGCTCGATTCGGGGGCCTGGGAACCTTCTCCCGGTCCTAATCTTGAATCCACGAATTGGTTGAGCATCTCTTCTTCTTTAGAATTCAAATTGAAGAATTGTAAACCGATACGAAACATTTTGTCTGTGTTCGTGATATTTCGAATAACGGCTCTATAAGTGCCCTTGAGTTCTTGGTTCATTTGCAGATCGAAAAGTAAAATTTCCCCTACAGCAAAACTTCTGGAAAAGAATATGGATTGAGGATGGAAAAAACCAAGTCCGCTTCTACTTATATCTTCTGCGATACATCTTTCCTTAGATTCCTGGAAGAATCCGGAAGCGATCACATCTCTGGAAATTGCGGCTGCAAATAATGTGATCTTATTATAATCTTCCGTATCCATAGGTTTGTCCGAAAGGACTTGAACATATCCGAGAGGTGTATAATTTTTATAACGGATTAGAACCGAAATTTCGGAAACAAATCTGGATTCTATCTTATTCAATGCGAGAAGTTTTAGATATTCTTCGATCGGAACGAAATTTTGTCCCGCTCCGCCTGAACTTCTTTCCAAACGATTGGTAACAAAGATGGATTGTTCAAAATTATACATGATCCGAAGACGGTTATCCATCCGATCCGAAAAATAGATCAAAGAATCAGGATAGGTTTCCTTCATTTTTTTGGCATGCTTTTGAAGGATAGTCTCTACTATTTTATCAACAAAACCTAATGAACGTCTTAAGTGAAGTTGGTTGATGAGATTTGTGAGAATGATAGGTTCTCCGCCCCCGCCTTCCAATTCCACCCTGCCTTGGGCACGTTTTGCCTCGCTGACCTTTACCGCCTGGATCCTAAGTAATTCCAGTCCATTGCCCGTATTTCTTTGGACAACTGTAAAGACTCCGTGGAAAAAATGATTATTGTGGGTGAGAAATAGTATCCTGGTCTTCTCCCCATCCGCTTTTCCAGGGAAAGAAGCCAGAAGATAGAGACCGTCTTTGATCCCTACGATTTTTGCGGGATAAGACCTGCCCTTAATTTCCACAGAAACCGGCAGTCTCGCAAACAATGTTTGGAGGATTTTAGTCAGAGCCTCTGTTTCTTTGACAGTCCTATCCAAACTTTCCTCCTAAAGGATTCCTTATCCGTCGGCAAGGAATCCGAGTTTAACGGCTCCCTCGTTTAGGGAAAGGAAATTACTGGTTCCAATGAATTTTCCGGATCATTCTTCTTACTTTTTGAAGAAGTTCCTATCAGGAATAGCATTCTATACTTTGCATTATATTCTACTAATACGTTGTGGGGATGCCCGGGAAACCTTCTGTGGAATTGTATCAAAAGTCTGGCAAAAAGAAAAATCTAAGGTTGAATTTAAGAAGAAGTTTCTTCTTTTTTTCTGAAAATAAATTCTTTCCTAATTTCGGAAATTTTGGAAACGCCTACCGTATTCATTGCCTGTGCCAGACCTTCCGTGTATTGGCTCACCAAGAAACGGACTCCTGCCACTCCTCCACCTACCGCGGAAATTGCCATCGGTCTTCCGATCAGAACGTTGTTCGCTCCTAATGCATGCATTTTAAAAACGTCTGCCCCACTTCTTACCCCTCCGTCCACTAAGATCGGAAAATCGGGGCCTAAGGCCTCTCGGATTGTAGGAAGAACTCTCGCAGTTCCTGGCATATCGTCCAAAACTCTGCCTCCATGATTGGAAACAACGATCGCATCCGCTCCCGCTTCTCTTGCAAGGATCGCATCTTCAGGACTCATCACACCTTTTAAGATAAAAGGTAGTTTTGTATAAGAACGTATTTTAGAAAGAGCATCCACTCCTCTCGTGATGGAAGGGATTTTTTTCTGGACTAATGTTTTGAAATTCACCGCATCTATATCCATTCCGAGAGCGAGAACTCCTTGAGCCTCCGCTTCTTGGAATCTTTCTTTGATGAGCCCCTCGTCTTCACGAGGTTTGCAGATGAGTATACCCTTTCCTTCCACTTTTTTGAGAGCTTCTAGAATGATCAGATATTTTTCGGGGCTTGCTCCGTCGCCTAACCATGCTAAGCTGCCGGAAGCCAAACATCCTTCCAATAAAACTGCAGCCAGAGTATACTCATCCATGGCTCCGCTCATATTTGTGATTGCACCTGTCATCGGAGCACACATGAAAGAAGTGGATAATTTCTGTCCTAAAAATAAGCTATCAGTGCTCGCCAGCACATTTTCTCGGATATATCTGGGCAGAATGGAATATTCTTCTAATGCCTTGGTATTGTCCTGGAAGCTGAGCATTCTTCCTACTCCACCCATTCCCGGAACTCCGGAAGCGCAGTCCGTTCCATCGCAAACCTTGCAGACCCAGCAGATCTCCTTTCCGAAACGGGATCTTGCGTTAGCCGCAATTTCTTTTTCGGAAATAGAATACAATTCGTCCGAACTAAATTTAATGGTTTCTAATACTTTGGAGAATATACTCTCTGCCTGGCTCAAATTCTCAGCGGAGATGATCACATGCCCTGTTTTTTCAATATTATTCGTGGGCTCAGGAATAATATCTCCCACTTTGTGCAGAAGAAAGATATCGGTTACACCTTCGATCTTTTTAGCTTCTTCCAATCCGTCGATCGAAAGTAGTTTTCCTTTAGGCGCAAGCAATGCTCTTTCTATAGAAACTCTGTGAAATAATGGTTCCAAGTTATCAGGCTCTTCACCCAGGGCAATCAAGATGGCTGCGCGATTCAAATTGATCCCGCTTGATAAAGGAAAAGTCAAGGCTGACATGAACCCACCGGAAAGACGTGCTGCGATCTCTCCCACTTTTACACCTGTCGGAGTGACCTTGATATCTCCTTTACCCGCACCTCTTCTGATCCCGAGTGCCTGCATTCCTCGGAACATCACATCCTCTATTTCCTTTTGGATCTCAGGAGAAAGAGCAGAAGGCATATTATGGCCCATCTCTATAAAATACGGTTCTCTTTCTATGATACGGTCTGCAAGACCTGTGATCATAAATTTGCCGTCCCATGCAAGTGCGTCCACGGAAACTTCAGGACCTGGCATATATTCTTCTAAGATCATCTCGCCTGTAGGAGAATATTTTTTTGCATGTTTGAATGCTGCCTGGAGTTCTTCTCTATTATTTACTTTTACAACTCCACGGGCTCCCATATTATCCGCAGGTTTCATTACCAACGGAAATTGTAGGAATTCCAACGCGTCACGAGTATCTTGGATACTCCATACTGGAGCAAAACCAGGAATAGGAACTCCGGCCTTTTTTAAACGTTCCCTCATCTTTACTTTGTTGGAAGCCGCTTCCGCATCAACGAATCTGATCCCAGGAAGATCCAGAGCGTTTGCTACTGCGGCTACGGTCATACTTGCATCCGTTCCTGCGGTGATGACCCCGTCTATCTTAGTCGTTGCGGATAATTTTTTGGCCTCTCTTACCATTCCTTCTATGTCCTTAGTGGACATGATCAAAGGAAGATCACAAATTTTCAGACCTGGCGCCTCCGGATTCATATCCGCAACTACAGTTCTAAGAAGCATCGTTTTTGCCGTTTGGATGATTGGGACCTGTAAAAGTCCTCCACCTATAATTAGGATCGTCTTACCTGCGATTTTTTTACTCACGGAAGAACGCTTACTCCTAGTTCCGATTTTTCTAATGTACTGAGATCAGATTTTTCGTAAGTGGTCACGCTCCCTTTTCGGATGATCCCACCTGCAAGTAAATAGTCTGAATCGTTCGGATAGAATACCGCGGATTGACCAGGAGCCACTCCCTTTACTTCTTCCAGAGGAAATACTTGTATAAAGTTTTCGTTGCGTACTACTTTTGCTTTGATAGGACGGGAACGATATCTTACTTGAACCCTACATTCCGCACTTTCTGTCCCGAGTATTGGAGCCCAGGCTTGCAGATTCAAATCTTCTACGATAAAGGAGCCCACAAAGGTTTGTTTCTCTTCTGCCAAAACTACAGTTCCATCGTCTTGGATAGAGATCACATATAAAGGTGCCTTCCAGGCGATGCCCAGACCTTTTCTTTGTCCTATGGTGAAGTTTTCTTTTCCGGTATGTTCTCCTAGTACCTGACCGTCTTGCAATTTGAACAGACCGGGAGTGAAGTTAATATTCTTCTTAGCCAAAAACTTTCTATAATCGTTCTCAGGAATAAAGCAGATCTCTTGGGACTCCGCTTTTTCGGCGACTGGAAGTCCCATTCTTCTAGCGATCTCTCGGACTTCGGGTTTAGTCATTCCACCCAAAGGAAAAACAGTATTTTTCAGATTTTCTTGGGACAATCCGTACAGATAATATGCTTGGTTCTTATTCATATCCTCTGCATTAGAAATAGCATATCTTCCGTCTATCTCTACGATGTTTGCGTAATGTCCGGTTGCTATTTTATCAATTCCTAATGCAGAAGCCTTTTCGAATAAGGCGCCGAACTTCACGAAAGTATTACATTCCACACAAGGATTCGGGGTCTTTCCTTCCTTGTAATCGTTTACAAACCTGTCTATGACCTTCTCTTGGAAAAGTTTCTCCATCTTGATCACATAAAATGGGATATTCAAAGAGAGACCTACGTCTCTTGCATCCCTTATATCTTCCGGAGAACAACAGGATTTTTTAGTAGTATCGCAGGCAGGTGCCTCGTATTCCCAGGTGCGCAGGTTGACACCGATCACTTCGTAACCTTCTTCCATGAGTAGGCCTGCTGTGACCGCACTGTCCACCCCTCCACTCATCGCTACTATGATCTTACCCTTACTCATTTCCTGGGACCAATTCCTTTCCTACTATACCAATAAGACTCCTTTTTGTGTCCAAAAGAATTCGATAGTTTTCCATCCAATTCCGTCCCAGTATTCCGACGATCCCTCTCCGATGGTCCGAATGCAAAGCATCAGAAGGAATTCCTCCTGGAAAAACCTCCAATTCGGGAGTGCAGAAGCCTATACCTTCAGAATCGTTTTTCACGAAAACAGGACAAAAAGGCCGGAGTGTTCTAATCTTTGCCTTTAGTCGGCCCCCACCAAAGTTGAATACTGTAGCTTCTTTTCCTTCTACATATTCTGTTGAGTGATCCGATTTGATCGTGTCCCAGTCTAGAACGCTGTATTCCGCTCCGGTGTCCAAAATCCAAGATTCTTTTCTAGTTCCCGGCGGACGAAGAAGCACCGCAGATGGTTGGCCAGACTTCAAAAACATTGGAAATAAATTTTCTTCTAAAAAACCGGGAGCAGGACTGGAAGTAGAAGATCTCCAAAGAGAAATTCTATCCGGCAGATCTAAAACTACGACGGAACCTAAGAATGCATTCATTCCCAATATCCCATCAACTCTAAGTTCTCTAGGAAATTCATGAGAATAAAATTCTACTGACTCGAACGGACGAATTCCTCCGATGAATAGATCATTTTTGATCGTCCTTCTTACAGACTGAACGGAACCTCCTGGAAAACTCGCACTCAAAACTCTTTTGGGAGAATTTTCCGGAACATGATCTTCCGAAAGAAAGGAAACAAATGCACCCGTATCAATCAGGAATCTAAGAGGTTCTCTATCCTTGTCCAAAGAAAGATAAATTACAGGAAGATGATCCACTTCTTTTAAAGGAAGCCGGATCCAGATCCCACCTGCATCTTTTTCGTAACGAATATAACCTGAGAATAAATTTCGAAAATCGAAAGTAGTACAACCAGCTACATAAAAGAAGAATACCCCAAGGATAATCTTGGAAAGAATAGTTCTTTTTTTGAATGTACGATTTGAAAGAAAAAGCATCGCCAGTGTTCGAAAACCCGATTAGGATTTCAAATTTAGGGAAAAAATCGATTCTTTTTTATTAAGAGAAAATTTAGAAAAGCGAACTCCGTCCAAGTTCGCTTTAGAATTACAAAAGTTTTTTGATACAGCGGGAATTTGGACAGCGTGTATAGTCGATTACACAATCCCTATACTCTATTCCTGTCTGAGCATCTTTTGCTTTGTACTCTATAAAACAGGAATAAGGAGAAAAATCGAACTCTTCTCTTCCTAAAGCTCGGTTACGGATACGTTTTCCGAGCTCCGCCTCTTCGATCTGGCTGATATAATAATGGTCCAGCTCAAGTTGTTTTTCCATGATAGAGATTTCGGTCGAATTTTAGAATTCGATAAGCCCGAAATCCCCGAGAAAATGGGAAAAAACTAGTTCTGGACCGGTATTTGGAAGGAAACAGTCCTGTTTTTACCGGAATGTTTTGCCTCGTAAAGCGCCTTATCCGCCCTTTCTATCAGATCCTTATTGTTTCGGTCATTTGCCCAAAACTCGGAAACTCCTATGGAAAGAGTAACTTGGAAATCAGGTCCTCCGTTCGGATTCGGGATAGAAGCAGTTTCTACCGCCTTTCTCAAACGTTCTCCCATTTCAAAGCCTCGCTTTAAGTCCGCGCCTGGCATGACTAAACAGAATTCCTCTCCACCATATCTGGCGGCGATATCATGTTTGCCTGCACATTGGATCAGCCTTGCAGCGACTTCGATCAATACCTGGTCACCAGCTTGGTGCCCATGAGTATCGTTGAACTTTTTGAAGTTGTCCACATCAGTGAATAGAAGAGCAAGATTCGTTCTTTTTTTACGGCAACGTTCCATCTCTTCTTTCAGTTTGGTTTGGAAGTAATGATGTACTTTCAAACCGGTCATCATGTCAACGGTAGCAAGTTCGTACAGTCTAGAGTTCTCTACTGCAATCCCTGCAAGGGTGGAAAGAGTTGTGAGAAAGTCCCTGTCCTCTTCCATCCATTCTCCCATGGTGATCTTTTCACCTAAGAGAAGAAGTCCGTTCACTTTTCCTTTTGCGTTCAAAGGAATGATGAGGTCTCCGCCTATTCTTCTTAAAAATTCCAACTCTGGACTTAAGCCCATGGACTCTTCGACTTGATCGGGAGTCATAGCCTTAAGTTTGGTTTCTAAAAAAGTAACTAAAGGTGCATCTGTTTTGATCCGGAACCCTGCATCATCTTCTGCAAGATCGAATCCTTTGAAGCTAGGTTCCAATTCGAAATAATTGGAGTCTGCTTCCGGAGCTAAAAAGATAGCCGCGCTCAATGTTTGAAGTTGAGCTAAACAAATATTTAAAATAGCATCGATTAGATACTTATAATCCAGTGTGGAATTAAGAGCCTTACTGATCTCGAGAAGTTGTTTCTGATCATAGATCTTCTTCTCATAATATTCGATCATCAATGGGTCATTGTCTTTTCCGATCAACTGTGGAATCTCCCAATACAAAATTGAAAAGATAATTTATTTCGCTAATCCGTTTCTTCGCCTACGGACTTTGAACATTTTCCGTGAAGTCGATCCGCAAGAGGTAGTAGCATCAAAAAGCTTTCCTCGGGGAAATCAAACTCTTTTTGGTTTTTCATTTGACTTTCAGCCTGGGTTAAGGAAACATGGTTCTAGACGCCGCGCGGTGGAGCAGCCGGTAGCTCGTTGGGCTCATAACCCAAAGGTCACAGGTTCGAATCCTGTCCGCGCTAGAGCGTTTTACATCAAATCATTATCCTCAAAAGTAGACAAAGAGACGTTTAATTTCTACCTTTTCTACTCTTTCCTGATAAAAAAGAAACAAATCTCTTATTTGCTAATCCTTTCTAGTTAGTTTCCTAACTCTTTAGAACGTTCCGTTGCTCTTTTGACTGCTGAGATAACGGCAAATGGGAATTTATTCTTCTCCAACTCTTCTAAACCTGCGATTGTTGTTCCGCCTGGAGAAGTTACTTTGTTTTTCAAAACTTCCGGATGAGTATCAGGATTCTTTTCCAATTCTTTTGCAAGTAATTCAGCACCACCTATCACAGTCTGTATGGAAAGCTCCAGAGCTTGAGAGTATGTCAAACCGGAGGCAACTCCACCTTCCGCCAAACTTTGGATAAACCTAAGTACGTAGGCAGGACCTGAACCGGAGAGTCCAGTCACCGCATCCAATAGTTCTTCTTTGGAAAGTTCCAAACAATAAGAGATAGGTGAGAATATCTCTTTCAGACTTTCGTATAATTCCTTATCTCCATAATATCCTAAGGCGCCCTTTCCTACAAGAATCGGAAGATTTGGCATAATACGGACAACCTTGGATCCGTTAGGAGCAGAAGAAGAAAGTACCCTCGTGTCAATTCCAGCCGCTACGGAGAGAATCGCCTTAGGAGCTTCCAAAGATCTAAGAGTTTTAGAAACTTCTGCCGGTTTTATCGCTAAGATAAGAAGGTCTGCTTTCTTTTGAAATTGGGACCAATCTGTTTCTATAACCATTCCTTGCGCTTTTTTAGGATCTAGATACGGATCGTAACCGATCACATCTATGTTTCTAGCTTGGAGAGAACGTAATATTGCTCCTCCCATATTTCCGCAGCCTATGATACCGATCTTATTGTATTTCATGTTCTTTCTCCGAATATTGCGGTCCCAATCCTAAGATAATCGCTTCCTTCTTCCAATGCAATCCTGTAATCGCCGGACATTCCCATGGATAGTTTTCCTTGGGGAAAAAATCCTTTTCGGATCTCCGCAATCTCTCTAAACACTTTGCGGGTTTCTTCCGGATCTCCGGAGCTTGGGCCCATTGTCATAAAACCTTCTAACACACAGAACTCGGAACTGAGAGTTTCTTTTTTTTGGAGAAGTCCCAAAACTTCTTCTTTCGAAAATCCTGATTTTGAATCTTCTTCCGTTAGATTAACTTGTAGGAAGTAACGTATCTTCCAGCGGTCCCCATCCATTCTTCTTTTCAATTCCTGTAAGATCTTTTCGGAACCTACTCCATGAACGAATGAATATAGACCGGCATACTTTCGGATATGAGAAGATTGCACAGGACCGATATGATGTAGTATAAAATCTTTTTCAGGTTTTCCCAAGTCGGAAAATTTTTCGATCCCTTCTTGGACCCTATTTTCTCCGAAATGGATCACTCCTCCGGAGATCGCTTCTAGTACTTTTTCTTTGGGTTGGAACTTGGAAACTGCTATAAGTGTTGGAGTTCCTACGGGTTTTAAGGACTCTAATTCTTGTACTATAGATCTATAATTCTCAGAAACACCCACACCTAATCGGCCTTGGACTTTTTTTTCATCCCGGAAACTTCTTGTTCCAGGATTTCCACACGTTTGCGCAAAGATATTTTGCTCTTTTTCTTAGGTGATCCGTTTTTCATCCCTAACTTCTTTTCTAAACGCCCTACTCTCTTTTCCAAAGAGCTGATCTTTGCGTTTACGGAAGAATGAGCCGTTCTTCTTTTCTTGTACTTTTTAGAATGACGTTTTTCTTTTTTCGGTTTAGGACCGTCGTCGTATTCGACTAGGCTTTCATCCCTTTGTTTTATTCTAGGGCGCTCCATTTCTTCTCTTTTGGGAAGATCGGAAGTTTCAGAAACCTTTGTCTCCTGCTTCTCAGAAGTTTTTGTAGAAAGGGAGTCCTTCTTCTCCTTTCCTAAACCTGGAACCTCATAGTCTTTTGGCAAAGGTTGGGAAGAAGGTTCGGTAACCGTATCTTTAGGTTTCGAAAAATCGGAGTCAAAGTTTTGGCTCGGAGAAGATAGATCTTTTCCGTCAGGCACTTCTTCCGGAGTAAGAATGGTACGTTCCGGTTGGGACTTTTCTTCTATTTGTAGATTTTTATCCTTATACCAAGCGGCAATCCGATCTCTTTCCACATATAAATAAAATGCGAGAGATCCAAGTAGTAGGATGAGAAGTCCGCTGAGTAGGATTTTGAGAATATCCCGGTTCATAAAATACCTTTTACAATTATCGGCTTGGAAAACCCGAGAATTGGGCAAAAAACCCGGCTTCTTATTAGGAGATCCACAAAATCTACCGAAAGATCTAGAGTGATACGGACCGTTCTATTCTGCTTTTGCCTAAGTTTATGGATCCTTCCAAAACCGACCTGGGCGCCTCCCGTCAAAAGAGACCAAGACGAGGCAAGTAGAGTCCTTCAATTAGAAAAAGTACTAGCCGATTGGAAGCATTACAATCTTTTTCTAGTAGATTCATTTGAGGGAGAAAGACCTTGGGAAATATACCGAGGAGTTTCCTTCTTAAACAGAATAGACTATGTGTCTCAGGTCCCGGATTCTCTTGCATTTTCGAAAGAAAGAGAATTATACAAGGCGTCTCCCAAAGAAGAATACAGGTCTATGATGGTCCAAACATTCTTCGAAAATCCAAAACATGAACATTTGGAGATCCGACCTAAGGAGCCGATCCGTCTTCCGATTGGAATTCCAACTCGTGTATTTTTTTGGGCTTACTCCAATAATCATAATGTTGTTTTGGAGTTGGTATTCCATCAGAAAAAATCCAAAGAGATCGTTTTGGAATTAGGAGACCTCAAATTCGACGGTTGGAAAAGAATAGAGACACAAATTGCTGTCCCAGCCAGAAATCTCAGGCTCAACCAATCGCTTCGTTTTCCCTTGGAGCTGGTTTCTATCCGGATCAAACCGAATCCTTTCCAACCGAAAGGTGAATTTTATTTTTATATGGACCGTTTAGGGATACTGATCGACAGCAGAGAAGAATCTTATCCCGGAGCGGATGTCAAAGACAATTGGGGTACTGCTCTGTAAGGAATTCCTTTAACTCTTCCGGCTTTTTGGGATTAAACTTAAAAGCATTCCAGTTCATATATCCTGCGACTTCCACATTGGTTGGATTATCATCTATAAACACATAATCTTTTCCTGGAAAATCAGTCTCTATCCATTGGTAATATTCTTGGGCAGGTTTTCTCACACCCATCTCACAGGAAAAATACAACGCATCCAGAGAATGTAATAACTCAGCTATCTCCGGGAATTTCATGACCTCTTTGTACCAAATCGAATAATTGCTAGCTAGGACCACTGAAAATCCTTTTTCCTTCAGACTTTTTACGATCTCCAAGGTTTCAGGAATTGGATTGATGCGGGAAAACATCTTTTCCTTTAGATCCTTAGGATGAGGAAGTCCCTTGTCCTTATAAGGATCCAAATAAAATCTCTGGAAAAAATCCTCTTCTTCGATTCTTCCCATTTCGAAATCCAAGAAGGCTTGCTTTTCCCGACCGTTCTTAAAATCTTCCCAATGTTCTCTCGGTAAAAGTTCTTTTAAGGCCAGATGGAATGGGTCCTGGATCAGAGTATCCATTAGGTCGAATACAAAAAGAGGAGATCTCATACCACTATGCTAATAACGTATCGGATTTTGACGATCCTTCTTTGGCCCTGGATTTTCATTTTCTCGCTGCTGATCCCTGGCGCAAAAAATTTTCTCAAAACCAGAAAAGAAGATAAGAGAAGGATACTCTCTTACCCCTTCGCACCCAAAGCACAAAAAGTGGTCTGGTTACATGCGGCTTCGGTGGGAGAACTAGACCAATGCAAAGCGCTCGCTCTAGTATATAAGAAGAAGGAGCCAGAAACTTTTCTTCTCCAAAGTGTATTCTCCGATTCAGTTAGAGATTCTAGTCTGGAAGCATTTCCGGCAGATCTGAAATTTCGTCTTCCCTTGGATTTTCCTTGGAGTTACGATTTTATTTTAGATAAATTTTCTCCAGAAGTTTTGGTATGTATGGCCTGGGATCGTTGGCCCAATTTACTTTTAGCTGCCAAAAGAAGAAGGATCCAAACCATCCTCGCTTCCGCTGTCATCACTCTCCCCAAAGGATTTTTAAAAAGAAAATTTTATAAGGCAGCATTCAACTTATTCGATAAAATTCTAACTTCTCATTCTTCAGGAGAAGAAAAATTCAAAGAATTACTCGGAGAGAAAAAACCTATTAAAACTCTGGGAGATTCCAGATTCGATTCTGTGATCCAAAAAATAGAAACGAGCCAAAGAGAATTTAAAAGACCGAAAAATTATCCTTTCTCTCAGGTATTCTTACTCGCTTCTACTTACGAACCTTGTGAAAAATTGCTTCTTCCACTTTTGCAAGAATCTTCTCTCAAAAATACAGCCTTCTGGATCTTCCCCCATAAAACCGATCCGGCAAGGATCACTCAGTTAGAATCGGAGATCAAAAAATTCACATCGGATTCTACTTTGTATTCTCACGCTGAATTTAATTCCATTTCTTCCAGAGTGATCTTATTCGATGTGCTTGGGATCTTGGCCCATGCGTATAGAGCCGCGGACTTTGCATATGTTGGAGGAGCATTACATAATAGAGTGCATAATGTTCTGGAGCCTGCCTATTTTGGACTTCCGCTTTTGAGCGGCCCAAGGATCACACATGCGCCGGAAGCAATAGAACTAAATCATAGAGGTGGACTTTTTATCATCCGCACAAAAGAAGAAGTTTTAGAAATACTGCAATTAAGCTCTGAAAGAAAAGAGGCCATTCGTTTTTCTAATCGCCAATTTGTAGAAACAGGTAGAGGAGCAGCTGAAAGGATTTATTTGGAGATCGGTCCGCGCAAAGAACGCTGACTTGGCGAGCTCAGTAAGCTCTCCGCGAAACAAAAAATCCTTTTCTCCCATTACGAATAGAGGATACTAGGAAGGAAATGTCCTTCTACCGTTGCACAGCAGTAAGTTTAAAAACGACCGCCTTAGATTTTAAAGGGAATCGAGAAAAGATCCTGTCTGCTATCCAGGCCAATATGAATTCTTCTTTGATCCTTTTTCCTGAACTGTGCATTTCCGGTTACGGTTGCGAAGACACTTTCTATTTTCCTTGGGTTTGGGAACAATCTTGGAAAAGCCTATTAGAGATAGCAAAAGCGACTTCCGATAAAACGGTAATTGTTGGACTTCCATTCTTCCAAAGTCCTTATCTATTCAATGTTTCTGCGGTTTTGCAGAATGGACAAATACTAGGACTCGTCCCAAAACAAAACCTGGCCCAAACGGGCGTACATTACGAAAACAGATGGTTCACAAAGGGAGAAGAATCCAGAAATTATGCGATCACTCCTGACGGATCAGAACTGCCATTCGGTTCCCTACTTTTTGAAAGCCCTGATTTCAATTTTGGAATAGAGATCTGCGAGGACTCCTGGGTCCAGACAAGACCAGGTCAATATTTAGTCGAAGCAGGCGCGGATCTGATCCTTTCTCCGGGAGCTTCTCATTTTGCTTTGGGAAAACAAGAGATCCGTAAAAAAATGTTCTCCGAGTCTTCTCGAAGTTCTTCTACTGCAATTCTTTATGCCAATTTAGATGGGAATGAGTCGGGCCGTTTGATCTTCGAAGGCGGTTGTATGGGGATCGTAGACGGAAATATAAAACAAGAAGGTCCCAAACTTCACTTTACGGATTTTGAAAGTACTCATTTGGATCTGGATTCAAAAGAGCTTAGATCCAATCGGGCGAGAAACTTCAGGTCTTCCGGAACAAGAGAATTCAGATCCAGGGGAAAAGGCCTACAAAGAATAGAGATCCATCCTCTCAAGTCCCAAAATAGTCTGGATCATTCGATCCAAGTTTCCAAGTCGGATCTATTCCAAGATTTTACTAGGGCAACTTCTCTTGGCCTATTTGATTATCTGATCAAATCCAAAACAAAAGGTTATACATTATCTCTTTCAGGCGGAGCAGATAGCGCAGCCTGTGCACTTCTTGTTAAAGCGGGAATTCTATTCTCCCAAAAAGAACTCGGACCCAAATATTTGGAATCTATAGGATTAAATCCAAAAAATCTACTATTCACACTTTTCCAAGGAACGGAGAACAATTCGGAACAAACCAAAAATTCCGCAAAACAACTTTCGGAAGAATTGGGTTTTACCCATGCAGAGATTACCGTGGATTCGGAAGTAAAATCCATGTTGGAAAAAATTTCCTCAGTGAAAGGACTTGTTCCAAATTGGAAAGAGCATAATCTTGCACTTCAAAATATCCAAGCAAGGGTCAGATCTCCCTTGATCTGGTTACTTGCCAACCTGAACGGACATCTTCTTCTTTCCACAGGAAATAGAAGTGAAGCAAGCGTAGGATATACTACGATGGACGGGGACTCTTCCGGTTCTGTTGCTCCACTCACCGGGGTCAGTAAAGAATTTCTACTTTCTTGGCTTAAGAATGTATCCGAAGGAAAAGATTTAATCCTTCCTAAGATAAATGCTCTCGAAGGTATCGTCCATTCCAAACCTACTGCGGAACTAAAACCGCTTTCCGAAAAACAGGAAGATGAGAAGGACCTAATGCCTTATCCACTTCTCCAAAAATTAGAAAGGAATTTTGTGTTCTTAGGAAAATCTCCTGACGATCTTTTAGGATCCCAAGAATGGTCCGACCAGAAAGAAGCAGAAGAAGGCAAAAAGAAATTCTTAAAATTATTCTCCGCAAGCCAATGGAAAAGAGAAAGGCTCCCGCCTTCTTTTCATTTGGACGAATACGGTTTGGATCCTAAATCTAGTTTCCGTTTTCCGATCCTGAGCGAGATCTCTTTCTAAAGCCCGGCTTGTTCGTAAGCTCTTTGCTTATCCTTCTGTACTTGTTCCAATTGTTGGATCATAGTTTGTTGGATGGTCTCTAATTTCTTTTCTTGTTCTGGATCACCTGATCCTTTTTGCAGATCTACCAAATATTTTACGATCTCCAATCTGTCCTTGGATTGTTTCTCCATATAATCGTAATAAGTAACGGTTTGGTCCTTGGATGCGGTACGGCTTAAGACTGCTCTGGTAGCTTCTGAAACTCTTTGTTCAAAAACTTTTCTTTGCTCTTTTTCCGCAGGGCTCATACGGCTGGGAAGAAGCGAGTTATTAGGAAACTTTTCCTTGAGCTGAGCGAATCTTTCCATTTCCTCATTTGTGTAAGGTTTACCTGATTGAGGATTTACAGGGTTATCCGAATCTGCTGCAGGAGCTCCCGGTTTATTTTCAGAAGAAGGTTCTCCCGCTTCAGGTTCGCGATATTCTGCTTTTCCGGCCTTATAAAAATCGGAGTTTGAATCGAATAGAGAAGGATCCGCACCTGTTTTGCCATAACCGGAGCGTCCGGAACTGGATCCCGATCCTCCTCCGAAAATACTGGCGAGCGCTTCTGCTTCACTTTGTTTATTTTTGGAATCCGATTTGTCATCGTCGGTCCAAAATAAGACCACCAATAAGAAGATGAAGAATACTATAAAAACTACGGAAATTAATAATGTTCGAACTCTAGTCACGACGAGGAAGCCTCAGTTTTTTAGTTGTAAGACCGCTCCAAGGTCGAATTCTATCCTTGTGGGTTGTAAATTTAGAATCCAACAGACCCAAAAGGCAGGCAACCTAAAAACCCCTGCCGTTCAGACGGTTTTACTCTCGTTTTTTCTGTTTTTCGCCTCTTGCGGAACGAATACCGAGGTGACCCAGTCCCCTTTTGTATTCTTAACTCCAGTGGGAGTTCCCCAAATTTTTTCCATAACCGCTAAATACGATAATATAGATACTCATAAGCCAGAGTATGATCTGAGATATTATATCACTAACCTGGAACCTCAATTCGTAGGTTATAATCTTTATATCACTTTCGCCATCCCTTCCGCGGGAGAAACTCTCAATAATGCCAATCTATATCTAGAAAACGGGGTCCAACCTTCTTTTCCTCAGTTAGCGATCCAAGCTTCCACTTCCAATGTGGTGACCCAGACGATCGAAAACTTGCAGCCATTCTCCCCAGTGCAGATGTTCCAAAAATGTGAGGTCTATACTTTCACATTAAGAGCATTATTGAATACAGGCATCACTTCTAATATGTCCACTCCGGTCACAAGATGTAGTTCCATCTATCCGGACCATTGTGGAACGAATACAAGTTGTAATCCTACTGCATGCACTACGGCAAGCTGCTCAACTTCCACCCAAGCTCTTTGTCCTGTCGGAACCGCTTGTAATCCCTGCACCAAGGGAAATGCGGCTACCGGTTGCGCCTGCCCTGCGGGAGAATCTCCGCCGGGTTGCAATCTATGACCGAAACTCCCAACTCTAAATTTACTATCCGACCTGGAGCCGCTTACGTAGTTGCTACCCCCATAGGAAATTTAGAAGATATCACCTTCCGAGCGGTTCAGGTCCTCAAACAAGTGGATATCATCTATTGCGAAAATTCTTCTCATAGCAGAAGACTTCTTCAGACATACGAAATTTCTACCCAGACTCGTACATTATATAAGGACCAAGGCGCGGAACCTTATAAAGGTATTATAGAAGATCTAAAATCAGGAAAAACCTTAGCCTTAGTTTCGGATGCAGGAACTCCTGGTGTCTCAGACCCGGGCTCTCAACTGGTTCGCATATTACGAGAGGAGAATATTCCAATCGTTCCGATCCCGGGGGCAAGCGCTCTCACCTCTATGCTTTCCGTTTCCGGTTGGCAGGTGCAGCCTTCTCTCTTTCTTGGTTTTCTGTCCGAGAAAAAGGGTAAAAAAAGAAACCAACTAAAAGAATGGGAAAACTTCGAAGGAGTACTCACCATCTTCGAATCGGTTCATAGGATCAGGGATACTCTGTCTGCTATCCGGGAAATTTTTCCAAATTCTCCGATCCTTTTAGGAAGAGAATTGACTAAAATCCATGAGGAAATCCTGAAAATAGAACCTGTTCAGCCCCTGGAATCCCTGAAATTCCCGGAAAAGGGAGAATTTGTGGTGCTAATCTATACAAATCCTAAAAAAATGCTTAACGGACGTGTCGGAGATGCCGATACTTTAGAGTGAGAGGGAAAACCCATGACTATCGATAAAATAGGCGGCATTGGTGGAGGATCTTACGAGCCACGTAAGTCGGCCCCTGTACGCAAAACTGAATCTAAAGAATCATTCGACAATATTTCTATTTCCGACACTGCAAAACAAAAGGCTTCGGAAGCTCGTATCCAAGCGGAAGTTCAAACGATCGCACAAAAGATCGTGGCAAGCCCGGTGGATTCTGAACGTTCCACCAAGCTGAAAGAAGTTAAGGAAAAACTAAAGAATGGAGATTACGATAATCTCAGCCCTGAGATCTTGAACGCAGTAGCTGATCGTATCGCAGAATCTTTTTTAGGCCGTTAATTTATAATTAAATCCGGAATTGTTTCCCTTGGATTCCGGATTTTACATACTTCCTCTCAATTAAAAGGGAGAACGACACAAAATGCCGATACTCCCCGACTGGATCAATTTTAGTTTTCCCACCAAAATCCATTTTGAAGTCGATTGCGGCTTTAAAATGGGAAACTTCATTAAGAATATAGGCAACCGCGCGGTCATTCTTTCCACTCAAAGTGAGTTGGAGAATATGGACGAGTTCTCCATCATCAAAACCTCTCTTGAGAAACATATAGACGGTGTCATTCTGTACGACAATATAGAGAAAGAACCTACATTAAAAGAACTAGATACTGCCGCCTACTTCGCTAGGATCTCCAACGCAAACTGTATCATCGGCTACGGTTCTTACGAAAGTTTAAATATGGCAAAGTTAGTCGCACTTCTTGCGAGTAACGACGCGTTCGCAGAAGATGTCTTTATCCTGAAAAAAAATATTAGACTAAAAAAACCGATCCCTCTCATTCTGATCCCTACTCACCCAGTGATGGGCCTGGAATGCTCTCCAACAGCTACAGTGTACATGGATGACGACAGGACCGTTCGTTATTATTCTAATGAGTTTCTTTTTCCGGAAATGGTGATCGCTGACGCTAAGATCAGCAGTTTTATGACTTCTGCGGACGTGGCAAAAGTGGGTGTGGGAATTTTAGCCGCTGCTGTAGACAGTATTCTTTCCAAATATTCGAACGAAATTACAAACTCCTCTTCTTTGAGAGCGATAGAGATCATTTATAAAAACTTGGTCCCTGCCATAAGGGATCCTAAGAACTTGCAGTACAAAAATGCGATCTTCGGTGCGAGTCTGCTTGTAGGAATGTCCCATTCTTCCAGTTCATTAGGACTTTGTTATGCACTTTCTTTAGCGGCTTCTAACCTAACGAACCTGGACGTTTTCCAAGCGATGTCAATTCTTCTTCCCCACGTGATGGAGTACAACCTGACCTCCTCCGCAGGTAAATATGTGATGATCGCAAAAGCCCTGGACGAGGACATCACCAATATTTCGGTGATCGAGGCTGCCATCAAAGCGGTAGAAGGTATCCGTAAAATTTATATAGAACTTAAGATCCCGCAAAGGCTTTCTGAATACGAGGTTCGTAAGATTGATCTGCCTGGGATCGCAAGCCTTGCTTCTTCTTTTCCTTTCTTGGATTCTCTTCCTAGGGAACTTCCTAAAAACGAGATCGAAACCATCCTAGTCGCTGCGTTCTAAGCCGTAAAAAAAGCGGTTTATGTCGGGAAAAACATTTGAAAGGTCCGATCGGGGTCCGAGAATGGAGACTCATGAGCGAAGAATCCATAGACACGATTATCGGGGAAGACATCCAATTCCGAGGCAAACTACGTTTCAATAACGCACTCAAGATCAAGGGCCAATTCAAGGGTACCATTGAGACCACTGGATCTTTGATCGTAGGAGAAACTGGAAGAGTCGAGGCCGATATCGAAACAGGAACCTTGGAAATCGAGGGAGATCTAAAAGGAAATATCAGCGCTGCCTCCAAAGTTTCCGTCCGCAAGACAGGAAAATTAGTCGGAGACGTTCGCACTCCGGATCTGGAAATCGAATCGGGAGCAAAATTCAGCGGGAATTGCATCATGTAATTATGCCCCAGCATGGACCAGATTTTCATAACCTACCAAATTCTTCCATACAAGGCTTAACTCCTCTCCAGTCCCATGTGTTCGGGACTAAATTCGGAGGGGTTTCCGATCCTACCAAGATCCTTGCCCAAAATATTGCAGATCTTCCTTCTCCGTTTTTATTACCGGACATGGATGACTCTATCCGCATTCTTCAATCCGCTGTTCGGGAAAAAAAATCCATCTTACTCTATGGAGATAGAGACAGCGACGGAGTTTGTTCTACAAGCCTACTCGCCAATTTTTTAAGAGGGATACATCCAGGGAAGCTCACAGTTAAAACTTCCAGCGAGGAAGATTACGGACTCTGCGAACCTGCGATGAAATATGTAAGAGAGGTCCGACCGGACTTACTCGTGACCCTGGACTTCGGAACAAGCAATAGTACCGAAATAGAAGAATTGAATAAAGAAGGTATACAAGTAGTGGTACTAGACCACCACGAGATCCCGGACAGAATCCCTTCTTCTTGTAAACTGATCTCTCCTAAAAGAGGAGATTCCCTCTATCCAACCGAAAAGATCTGCACTTCCGTAATCGCATGGAAACTTATCACAGCCTGGCTTTATAGTACATTAGAAAATTATAATTCTTTAGTTTGGATCCCAGATGGAGAGACATTTTTTAGCGGCTCGCTCGTCAAAAACGGGATCAAACTTTTCAAAGGGGACAAGTCGGAAGCAGAAAAACATTTTGCCGGTAGTTTCATAGATTGGCCCACCGCTTCCAAAACCCAATTCCCTGAAAGAGAGGTTTTCTATTCTCAGATATCTTCTTCTCCTGCGATCTGGGAACAGGTTTTGAAAAATTTAGATCTAGCTTCTATAGGTACAATCACCGATATGATGCCTCTTGTGGGAGAAAATAGGATCATAGTTAAAGAAGGTTGTTACACTTTACAAAAGATCAAAACGGGAGAATTTTCACATCGTCCAGGTTTGGAAAAACTTTTCTCTCAATTGGATCTAGATAAAAAAAAGGTACTCTCCAGAGATCTGGGCTGGAGTATTGGTCCTGCATTAAATGCCGCTGGAAGAATGCAAAAAACGGAGGCAGCGCTTGGACTTCTTCTTTCCAACTCCGACAAGGAAGCGGAAACACTCGCAACGGACCTTCTCAAATTAAACGAAGAAAGAAGAGAAAGAACCAAAAGAAATTTATTCAGAGTAGAAGGTTTCCTAAAAAGAAAAAGAGAAAGAACGGAAAGACCGATCCTCTTTTGTTACGAACCTGATTTCGAACCTGGAGTTTCAGGGATCGTAGCCACAAGACTCGTGGAACAATACAAAAGACCTGTAGTATTTATTGCACCCGATCATGGACATGCAAAAGGAAGCGTAAGAGCTTACGGCAGCGAGAATGTACTAAACCTTCTAAAAAAAGCGGAGACTATTTTTCACCAATTCGGCGGTCATAAAGAAGCAGGAGGATTTTCACTTTCCATTGATCAGATCCCAAGACTTGCAGAAATTCTTTTCCAAGAAGCAGGAAGCTGGTTGGAATCGGAAAAAGTTTCCGGCCTACAAGAAGACACTAAAAGTTTAGTCAGTCTAAGACCACAAGAGTTAAGAGAAAATTTATATACGGAGCTTGGACTATTCGAACCTTTCGGAATGGAAAATCCTGCTCCGTTACTTTCCGTAAAAGGAGCAAAAATACTTTCTTATCGCCCTTTGTCGGACGGCAAACATGCAAGGTTTAAAATTCTGGCGTCTTCCGAATCCATCCAAGCGATTATCTGGAATAAGGCGGAAGAATTCTCCCAAGTTTTAAGAGAAAAAGGTGAGTTAGATCTTTGGGGATGTTTAGAAGAGAACACTTTCAAAGGAAAGACCAGCCTTCAGTTCGTGATCCAATCCTTCGAATAAGATCAATATCAATCCGAATCGTTAGAATCGGAATCTTCAGAACTAGCTTCCGGTTGCTGCTTTGATCCTTCTCCGTTTTGGCGGCCCTTTCTGTTACGATCTTTAAATCGGCCACCGCCGCCTTCCCTTTCTTTACGGTTTCGATTCGGACGTCCGCTGCCTTCTTTCCTGGCACCGCCGCCGCCACCACCAATGCTATTTGGAAGCACAGGTCTTTTTCGAAGAGAGATCTCCCAGAAGAATGCAGACTGTAGAGCCTGATCGTTATTATCCGCGATTGCATTGATCTTAAAGACGTAAAACGCATCGTAGAAGAAGTCTTTCTTACGGAAGAAATTGTTTTGAGAGGCTTTATCATCCTCAGTATGAGTGAATCTTTCCTGAGAGGCAAAAACCTTGATCAGTCTTTCCTTATCTTTTTTAGGAGTTCCCAATCTCTGGAAAATCGGCTCCAAAGCTTGTTTTAAGGAAGCAACCAAATGCCCCCCACTCTTCTTAGTTAAAGATTCTTCCGAAAGGTCTGAAAATAAAAGTGCATAAAAGATCTGAGGAGTAAGTTCCTCTCTTTCGGATAATAATTTGTCTGCGATCACCAAACGTTTTCCGACTCTGGTTTCTAAAAACTTGTCCCCAAAGTCCGGATTTTTTCTACGTTCTTTCTCGAATGCTTCTTTGAATAGAACTTCCAAAAGGGAATTTTGTGCCATTCCTTGGAAAATAAGAGAAGTTCTCCAGGTACGGAAAATTTTATTATATTCTTCCAACATACGAGAAGAAGAAGCCTTCTCTAATTCGTGAACATTCTTCTTAATAGACTTGGAAGTCCCCCGATCTATTTTCAGACCGAGAAGCACTGCAAACTTTACAGCACGCAACATTCTCACAGGATCTTCTCTGAAAGAAATATCAGGATTACCGATCACTCTCAGTTGTCTGCTTTGAATATCTTCGTATCCGCCCACATAATCCACGATGGAATCGTTACGAATATCATAGTATAACGCGTTGATGGTAAAGTCTCTTCTGGCTGCGTCTTCCTGTGGAGTTCCGAATTTATTATCGCGTTTGATCAGATAATCCTGATCTTCCACAGGTTTTTCGAAACGATGTTCGGGAAGAGAACGGAAAGTACTAACCTCGATCACCTTTCCCTTAAAGAGAATATGAACGATCTTAAATCTGCGACCGATGATACGGCAGTTATTAAAGATTTTCTTAATTTGATTCGGAGTCGCGTTGGTGACCACGTCAAAATCTTTTGGCTTGCGTCCCAAAAGAAGATCCCGCACTCCTCCGCCTACTATATAGGCCTTGTATCCGAATTTATGAAGACGATGGATAATCTTTACCGCATCCTCATCGATCATTGTCTTGCGGATCGGATGCGAATCCCGATAAAACCTCCGTCCCTCCGGATAAATAAGAATGTCGTCGACGGATCCTATTTTTTTCTTGAAGAGATTGGACAGAAATTTCATATGATGGGATAGTTAAGTCCTATAATCCCTGTCGGACCCCTACCTGCAAGTAAAAATCTATGAACAACGAGGCAAAGTTCGAAGACCGCCCCAGAGCCGCAGAAAGGCTGAAGATCAAGTATCTTCGCTTCCGTTCTTCCTGGCTAAAAATCAAAGAAAAAGGGTCTCGAAAAATTTCTTTCTTACTAGTGCCTCACGATCACGAGGCTGTGCTGAACGTGGAGCTAAGCGTTTTTATGGCTGCGTTCTTAGGAGTACTTTCCGTTCTACTTTTCGTACTCGCGAGTGCATTCGTGGTCTACATGAACTTTTTTTTCGTACCGAATCGGGAGCTGATCCGAGAGACCGACAATAATGTAGGGCTGTTTCTTTATTATAACTCTCTTCTCAAAGACGCTAAGAAAGAAATTTCCGGATTAGAAAAAAAGACAGAACAGTTGAACCTAGTCGCTTGGGAAGAAGTTCCCTGGAAAAGAATTCTCACCTTCGATTACGTACCTGAGTTCAGCTTAAAGAAGAATGTTCCGGAATCTTCGACTAACATGGATCTGTATTCCGATACTGTAGAAGGTTTTGCAGAGAGAAATATAGAATTGTACAAGATCAAACACGCCTTCCAAAACGCATTCGATTACTTGGAAGAAAGAGAGTCCATTCTATACGCGATGCCAAGAGGCAGACCGTTGAAACCTGGAGTAGGATTTGTGACTTCTACTTTCGGAGGAAGAGTGGATCCATTCGGCCTAGTAGAGATGGGAGAATTCCACTCAGGTATCGATTTTGCCGCGGGTGAAGGAACTCCTATATACGCGACAGCTCCAGGAGTTATAGAAGATAATGGACAATCCGCGGGAGGACTCGGAAAAAGTATCCGTATCAACCATTTGAACGGATTTTATACAGTGTATGGACACTGCTCCGTAGTCTTCGTGGAAAAAGGACAGTTAGTAACCAGAGGCCAACATATCGGAAATGTAGGCTCCACAGGAAAAGCCACAGGACCTCACGTGCATTACGAGGTTCATATAGGTTACGATCCTCCTATGGACCCCGCAGAATTCGTTAATATGGAATAATTTTTAATCTCTCCGAAACTTTCCCGATTCGGGGAACGAATATAAGGGAAAAAAGATCCAAAGAAGGAACCATGTATAAAGTCATAGATATTCCCGGACTAGTACCTTTCGTCCAGAAATACATCAGCAGCGGCTGGGAAGGAATTTCCACATTCAGTATTTTAGTAGTGATCGCCTTTTTGGCGGCCTCTTATTTTTTACCAAAGGAATTAGAGAGAAAACATCTGGATCCGACTCATGCAGATTGGCTTTTGATCCTAGGAGTTTTTGGAACATTCGTAGGCGCTAAAGTATTTTTTATCTTCGAGATTTGGGACCAAGTATTCATAGACACTCCCGGCTTTGACGGAAAGTATTTATACCCACTCACCCACTTTGATGGTTTCCCTGGTCGTCCAGGTCTTTGGTCCAGTTTATTCTCCGGAAGCGGTTTGGTATTTTACGGAGGGTTCCTGTTTGGGATCCTATTTATCAGCCTATACATGATCCAAAACAAATTGGATGTAAAAGCTTATTTGGACGCAGCAGTTCCGAGTATGGCATTAGGTTACGCGATCGGTCGACTAGGATGTTTTGTTTCCGGTGACGGTTGTTACGGATTTGCAACTCACGCAGACATTCCGGTTCTAACATTCACCTACTGGCCAACAAGTGCAGTCCCAAGCGGTGTTCCAGTCTGGAATACCCCAGTCATGGAATCGTTCGTATCTTTTCTATTCTTCATCTACTTCCAAAAATGGGCAAGATTCCAGAACTTCAAAAGATTCAGCCTTGGCGCTCAGTATCTTGTCCTACACGGACTTGCAAGACTAGGGATCGAGTTCTTAAGAGTGAATAAAGCTGTGATCCCTTTCTTCGATCCTCCAGTACAATCGAACATTCCTGGAGCGAGCGGAGAAACTACCACCTTCTTAAATGGATACTACTGGCATGGATTTTCTCAATCCCAGTATGTATCTATCGCGATCATATTGGTCGGTTTATATTTTTTGGTTAAATGGAAACTCTGGGAGAAGGAACCAGTCCCAGCTTAATTAAGAGACACAGAGTAAGTAAAGAGACTCAAAGTTTTTCTCACACAGAGTCACTAAGACACAAAGGGGAAAAGATTTTGAGCGATGTTAGAATTTCTACATCGCCATTCCCAAAAATTCTCTGAGGCTCCGTGTCTTTGTGTGAAAATATCTCTGTGGCTCTCGTCCACTCCGCGTCTCATTCTCCGGAGGCGTGGAACTTCTCCCCTTTGATGGTGCGGATCATATCAGCTGTATTTAAATAATTCGTAGTTTTAAAAAGAACCTTTCCATCAGAGGAAAAGATCACAAAGAAAGGAAGACCTATTTTCAACTCAGGAAACCTAGGATCGTTCTCATATATTAGAAAATCCTTATCATCGTCTCTGATCTTTAAAAGGATAGTTTTGCCAAGCGCCTGGTTCAAATTCGGATCGGATAAGGTCAGGTCTTCGAAAGCCTTGCAGTTAGAACACCAATCCGCGTAAAAATCCGCAAACACCAAGCGATCTTCACTACGAGCGGTCTCGAAAGCGGTTTCGGAAATTCGATGCCATTCTAGATTTCCGTGTTCTTCTACTATATCCTTCTTGATCCCGCCGGTACCAACTCCCCAACCAACAAGTCGTATCAAGATTGCGCTAGAACAAATAAGTCCGGTAAGAAGTAGAGCCTTCTTCGTTCTTTCCGTACGAAGAAGCGACTTAGGTTGATAGAAATACGCAGCAATCAAAACTCCAAGAGCGGCAGCTAAGATCCCAAGACTCAGATCAGATGGAACTGACCATAATTGCATTGCCTTATTATAGTAAGACCATGCAAAGTAAAAGACCACAAATCCTAAAACGATCTGTATCCATCTGGTCCATTTCCCTCCGCGAGGAAGGGAAAGTCCAAATACTCCTAAAAACAAGAACGGCAATCCTAAACCTAAACCGAACAACGCCATCTTGAACGAGGAAACCGCTAAAGAAGAAACACTAATACTTTGGACTCCTGCGGTCACTTGGATCAAGATCGCAACTACGATCGGACCTACACAAGGAGAGGAAAGAAAACCTGCTCCCATTCCCAAAAGAAAAGTTCCCTTCCAGCCTTGACAACCTCTCCATTCCTTATTAGGAAAGATGGGTAAATACAAAAATCCTAATGAAGCAAGTCCTAATAAAAAGATAAGTGCAGCTAAGAATAGATTGGTTCCGGGATATCTTAGTACAGTGTTAAACGCTCCGCCAGAAATTCCTGCCACGAGCCCGAAACAAAAATACATGAATGCCAATCCGGTATAATATACCAAAGGATGGAATACTTTGTTCGTGGCGGTCTCACCCCTTGCTTGGATGATCCCCACAGTGATCGGATATAATGGATAAACGCAGGGAAGAAGGCTGGCACAAAGTCCCCCCAATACGAGAAAGATCGCGGAATTGAATCCAAATTCTGAACCGGAGAGTCCGGTTTCCAACCATTGATTCAAAGAAGAGATCCAGGATTCAGAAACGACCTGGGATTGGGCCTGTAAAGAGCTAGTTAGAAAAAAGAAGAATATTAGAAGTCCGGCGCGGGACGCGAACGCTGAGGAGAGAAGGATCCGAATTTTCTTCATGGGATGGACGATTAGACCCAAATAGGATTTCTATTTCTCCTAAGATACATTATCGGACTCCATAACCTTGAAACCAAATTGCGATTTCTAAAAGTATGGTCAATCCTGAATTCCCAGGAGGACACCCTTAGATCTGGTCTGTACTTGTTTTGACGAGTGGAAAGGAAGAAAGGACGGAAAAAGCCCGATCCTTTTCTAAAAAAAGACCGGGCTCGAGCATTAAGACCCTTCAGATGGCGAACTGAAGGGTGAGAGAGAAATACGTACTATTCTTATCGATATTGTATTGTTTTTGGTTTTTGATCGCGTCTCCCGCGTAAAGAACCGTAGCTCCAGCCCAGATCGAGAAATAGTCATTGATTTTCTTGATATAGATCAGGTCATATTCCAGCAAAAGTCTGTGTCCAGGTTGCCAATTTTTCAGGAAAGGATTGTTGGCATAGTTTTCGGTACTTCCTGAAACAGTCTTGTTCGCAAGGAAGTCTCCGTTCGCGTCAAATCCAGTGCTTCCTGAAACTGCTGTCCTGTTACCGTCATACCAAGCATCTTGGACTTTATCCTTGCGAATATCGTAAACTGCGAAAATGAATCTTCCCCAAGTATCATCATAGTATTGGATATGAATGGAAGAAGTTCTTACGTTCGCCCAGAAGGCAGCGTTCGCGATACCGTTCCCTGAGTCGAAGTATGGGAATCCACCGGATCTTGTAGCAAATAAAGGATCCCAGGTAGCGGATTTTCCGTCAGCTCTGTTCGGGTCACCGGAGGCTCTCGCAAACTGTACTCCCACACGGAAACCTTTATAGTTATAACCTGTTTGAGCGAGGAAGAAGGAAGCGTCATGCTGAACAGTTTCCTTGTAAGCAGCATGTTTGTTCGTTCCGGATCCTATAGTAGTATTTAAAGTATCCCAAGAAGCGTCTATAGTTTGTCCTGTGCTTCCAGTTTGGGCTGCGTATTCTAAGCCCCAGTCCCAGGATTTTCCCGCAGGAAGACTTCTACCAGAAGCAGTTCTGTTACTCAAACGAACTCCTGTAGTGAATAGATTGTCTCTTCCGTTTGTTCTTTCGTTCGGATCAACGAGCACTCCGGTAGCGGTTGTAGTATTATACTTTTTGATCACTCCAATCTCATATATATCAACCACTAACTCTTCGGAAGGTTTCCAAGTATTGTATAAGAAAGCGAGATATGTATCGTTGAGAGCTTTTGCTCCGCCAACTTTTTGGTTATTCGCAGTCACAAATCCGTTCGGACCGTTACTTTCTTCTGCAAGAACGGTATAACCTGCGTGCGTAGACCATGTCTTGGTATCGAATGCAACTCTAACTCCGTCAAAAGAGTTACCGATCTGGCTATCGTTACGAGCACCTATGATCCTGGAATCTCCGTAAGAGAAAACCTGACGACCTAAATACAATTTTGTATAAGGAAGAAAATCTTTCCAGATCACATAAGCTTCTCGGATATCCGTATTATTTTTTACCGGGATTTGGCTTCCAGGTGCGTATGCAGTCCCGATAGAATTCGTAAAAGAAGTCGGACCGTATCCGGTTCCACTTGGATCCTTGTACTGTCCATACAGACGAGTATCTTGGATGGTCAATTTTACCGCAAAGGATTCGTTGATATCTAAAAGAGTCCAAAACTGGCTGTTTTGGGTAACGTAGTTCTTAGAATCGCTTGTGGATCTATCAAAGTCTTGGTTATTAAAATTTTCGAATCTAGGACGGATCTGCAAACCGAAACGAAGATTATCAGTGATCCAAAGATTAGAACTTTTTTTAACCGAATCCTGGTGTTCCGGAGTTAAAAGTAAAGTGCCTAGTAATTCCCCATCTAATTTACCTTTCCAAGGACTTTTATAAGGAGCGGCAGGAGCTTTCTCTTTTTCCTTCTCCTTGTCTTTATCCTTAGCTTCCCCATTAGGAGCGGCAGTGGTTGCTGGAGTTTGGGTAGCAGGTGCGGAGGTTTTTTCTTCCGTAGCCGCCGGTTTCACAGGAGTGGTCTCGGCCTGAGTCACTGTTTCCTGTTTTGGGGGCTCTACCCCTTGGGCCCAAAGAGTCCCTAATCCTAAAAGCCCGAAGGACAAAAAGAGTCGGACTGACAAGAGTGAATATTTTTTGTTCCGACTCGGTCGGCTTGTAATTGTATTTTTTAACATATGGGGAGTCCCTTATTTTGGATTAAAATCCAATATAGCGGATATAACTCAGAGTTTAACAGATTTTGTAAACAATTTATTTGATATTTCTCCAGATTTTTTGACCTTGGTCGTTTTTTTGATCAAAAATAACAATTTAAATACGACAAAATGGCATCTCATCTGCTAAAGTAGAATTTCCCGAGATTTCTTTTAGAATCCAGGATTGTGCCAAAAGACCGATAGAATAAGATAGAATGCAGATAAGAATAAGACACATAACGCGGGTCTGGATCCTAGTTTTTCTGCTATTCTCCCCTACATTACAAAAATTGAATCCAATTCCTGTCTCTATCAGTACGGAACCGGATCTGGATTATAATTACGAATACGAGAAGAATGGTGTATATACCAAGTTTTCTGACTGGGTCCCTTACAAACTCCATAAATGGGAGCCTAAGTTCTTAGAAGACTATTACGAGATGTATGGGCTCAAACTCCATTATAAAGAGAATGAGCTAAGAAGGAATATATTCTTTCTAAAAGCAGGTTTACAAAAAAGATTCCGTCATCCAAGGAACGCACTCTGCCGTGTAACAAACGAAGAAGAATATCATAAATACAGACTTCTCATCTTCATGCACATGAACCTGCAGATCATGAGATCCTATATGAGGATCGCTTCTCAATTCGATAAAAGGCATTTATATTTTTATAATTTAGATTTCGCACACGAGCTAAAACAGTCCTTCGAGGTAGCGGATTCATTCTACAAAGAAGCTATTCCTTATTGGGAAGCCTCAAGAAAATACGCCGACCAGGCTTCTGAAATAGACTACGACCTGGATCTAGGCACTATGGAAACGGAAAGATACGAGATCATCACTGGAAAACTAGACTTCGGACAGATCATCTCCGACCATAGAGAAAGACTGACTAAAAAAAGAGAAACCGTAGGCGCTTACCTGGCCAAATATCCCGAAGCGGACAAACCCAATCTAGATCAAATTCCTTAAAAGTTTCACACTGAGAACACGGAGAAGGATAGAGTTCGATCGTGAACTCTATAAATAAAAAACCCCGAGATATTCTCTCGGGGTTTTTTGTTCCATACTGGATCTTGTGATTAGCAAGAATAAGTAGTGAGGAACTCGAACGGATGCGGGCGTCCTTCCCAAGGCCAAATTTCGGTTTCGAATTTGTAAGCCTTGTAGGTTTGGATGAAGTCTTCGGTAAATACATTTCCCTTTTTGAAAATTTCTTTACCAGCCAACATATGCTCAACTGCTTCTCTAAGAGTGTGAGGCATTTGTTGGATTCCCTTCTCGCGGATCTCATCCAGAGAAAGTTCGAACAAGTCTTCTTCCCGAGGAGGTCCCGGATCGATCTTGTTCTGGATACCATCAAGTCCTGCCATAAGCAATGCAGCAAATGCAAGATAAGGGTTCGCAGAAGAATCTGGGAAGCGGAACTCAACACGTTTCGCTTTCTCACCACTTACGAACGGAATTCTCGCACAAGCGGAACGGTTCTGAGCGGAGTAAGCTAAGATCGCAGGAGCTTCGAATCCTGGAAGAAGTCTTTTGTAAGAGTTAGTGGATGCGTTAGTGAAAGCAGCTACGGTTTTCCCGTGCTTCAATACACCGCCGGTGTAATTCAGAGCAAGCTCGCTCAATCCTTGGTAACCGTTTCCAGCAAACAAGTTTTTGCCGTCTTTCCAGATGGATTGGTGGCAATGCATACCGTTACCGTTATCTCCGTAAAGAGGTTTAGGCATGAAGGTAGCGGTCTTTCCCCATTTATGAGCTACGTTTTTAACAACGTATTTCAATTTTTGGACGTTATCTGCCGCTTCGATCAGGGTTCCGAATTTTACTCCGATCTCCCCTTGTGCCTGAGCAACCTCGTGGTGAACCACGAAAGTTTCCATTCCGATCTTATGAAGAGTTTTAACGATATCCGCACGAAGATCCACTTGAGAATCCACAGGAGCTACTGGGAAGTAACCACCTTTGGTTCCAGGACGGTGTCCTGTGTTGATGGAACCAGGCATATCAGTATGAGAATTCCAAATACCTTCGGAAGATTCTAATTCGTAGTATTGGATATTGATCGCGTCTCTTACTTTTAAACCGTCGAAAAGGAAGAATTCGTTTTCTGGTCCAAAGTAAACAGTGTCGCCGATACCGGTATCTTTCAGGTATTTCACCGCATTTTTAGCGATGGAACGAGGACATTTTTCGTAAGCTTGGTTCTTATAGATGTCCCAAACATCGCAGAAAACTACCAAAGTAGGGTCTGCAGTGAACGGATCTAAAAAGATAGAAGTCGGGTCAGGGATCAGCTGCATGTCCGATTTGTGGATCGGCTGCCAAGCAGGGATGGAAGAACCGTCGAAAGGAAGTCCTTTAAGAGTAGTTTCGTCTACGGAATCTACGTGGTAAGAAACGTGGTGCCAAGCTCCTTTAATATCCGTAAATCGGAAATCGTAGAAAAGAATCTTGTTCGCTTTTGCGAAAGCGATCACTTCTGCGGCATTTTTCGCCATTGATACTTATCTCCTATATGTTTGTACTAGGGGTCTCTAATTCGCACGCGAAGAGCGTGTTCTGCTTATGCTTATGCAAAAGATGTGCCAAATCCTAATACCCATCCTGCAAGTATCTTCCCTCTCTATAAAAAAAGAAGGAGCCCCTAGAAAAGCAGTCCATGCTCAGGCTAAAAATCCTTGAACCTGAGGCAATCAGTAAAAAACTCCGATTGAATGGATTCGATAGAATTTTCAGAACCAAGGTTTTGGATCTATCCGTCCTGTGCCATGCGCTAGTTTGGTACACTACGCTCAAAATATAATCATGGGAGAAACCATGCAGACCCTTGCCAAATGGCCTAGTCCATCCGAGCTTTCTTTTTCAGACGGGAGAGATTCCGAAACAGGAATTCCAAATTCCAAAGAATATTTTCAATCCGTATTGGCATGGGGAAAGGAGAATGGAGCGGAGGAATACTTTTTAGTTCCGTTAGATGAATGGGTCCCTACTTCTCAACTACTCTCTACTCTCCCTTCTTATCCTATCCGAGCTCAAGTGGAGATTCCGGATCCAGTTACCTTCTCCTATTTGATCCCTCCCGTATTATTCGGAAAAAAACTTTGCTTCTGGACCTCTGATGAAAAGAGCCTAACTGACTCTTACTTCCGTGTTTTAGCAAAAATAGAAACCTCAGAAGAGCAACTCTGTAAAATTTTCGAAGAAGAGATCCATTCTATCCCCGAGATCGTTTGGAAAGAAGAAGAGAAACATTCCGATTCTCTATTATTGGAAAGAAAATTATGGGGAAAAAGAGAGAATGGAAAAAGGTATTCTTCTTCCTTCTCTCTAGCGAAGGCGTTTTTTGTAGGATCTTTGACGGATATCCGAGAGATCTATGAATACGAATTAGGATCCCAAAGCTCTTCCGAATTAGAAAATGTTATCCTCAAGTTCTTGTATAAAAGAGCAGATTCTAAATATTTCTCCCTTTTATCAGCATTAGGAAAAGGTGGATCGGAGAACGGATTTGTTTTTAAGCCAAAGATCTATTTTTCATTCGGCCTACAACTTCTGCTCCTTGTATGCGTTCTTGCAGAAGCTTACGAAGAATTAGTATCTCGTTGGATAGAAGAAAGGCCCCCCCTCAAAGATGTATTGAGCAAATTAGAAGAATGGACTGAAAGAGAATCCCACCCCAAAACGGAAGCAGGAATAGAAGCGATCTTTGAAGAAAAGGTAGTCCATTTATTGGACAAATATTCTGATAGATCCGACAGATTCCTTCTCAAAAGATTAGAAGAAGAATATTCACATTCTCAAAAGCGCGTATCCGAACATTTCCAATCTAGAAGACAAGAGTTAGAAGAAAAACTGATCCCTGATCTCTTGTCCCAAGTAGAATCTCATTCTAAACTTTCCCTTCCCGAAGAGCTAAAGATTGAGTGGGAAATTTTAGGAAAAACATTACAAGCTCGACTCGAAAATTTTCTCTTAGAAAGAAAAAATTTACTAAATCCGGAACAAAAAGGGAACGGAAAAACGCCCGAAAGCTGGAACGTTCTCATCGGGCAAAGGTCTGATTAAAGAATATAAGGCCACAATCCTAGGAAAGGTTTCGAATCACCCTTGAGAGAAATCTTTGACAAGGCCGGTATTTCAAAAAAAATGACCGGTAAATACCTTCCAAAGGTATTTCCTAGGAATAACGGCGACGTAGCTCAGCTGGTTAGAGCAACGGAATCATAATCCGCAGGTCCGGGGTTCGAATCCCTGCGTCGCTAGGTCCTTTGGAGAAAACACACCCATGAAAAAAACAATCCTCGCAACCCTAATCTTGCTAGCTACGGTTTTCGCCGGATTCTCCTCCGTTTCCGCTCAAAGCCAAGCATGCAATCAGATCTGTGATTTTTATACAAACTGTGTAGAAGGCCAAAAAAAGCTTAGCGCTGCAGATAGACAAAAAGTGGGAGCCGGATGTTTAAATACATGCCGCAAAAATTACTCAGCAGTTACTTCTTGTTATGAAACTCATTCAGGTCAATGTACAGCTTTTAATAGCTGCTTGATGGAAAGTTATAAAGGAAAAAAATAATACTTATAGTCCGTTCCAAAGCTTAGATTATTGATAAGTATATGATCCCGGGCTTCAAGAGCCTGGACTGTCAGGGACAGGCTCTTAACTTACTCGATCGGGTACTTGAAAAAATGCCCGATCGAAATCCTTAAAGACTGGGTCCAGTCCCTTCTTCCTTAACATCTCCGTAAATTCTTCGATCTTTCTAGTATCTTCTATCTCGAATTGTTTTAATTCTTCCCCGCCCGAATATCCTCCGGGATCCGTTCTGGATTCCACAGACATATGAGTGATAGGCATCCCCGCTAGATGGTTTCTCATCCGAACGGTTTCTCTTGTGGATTGTACTAGTCCGCTGTCAGGTAAAAAAAGACGGAGAGCAAATAAGAATCGAACATACTCTCTATCCGGAACAAAGATCGTCTTATCGAACTCGCCTTCTGCGGGCCTCATACGGGGCAGGGAAATTTGGATCGTAGTTCTCCAATATTTTTTGGAAAGATAATGTGCATGTTCCCCTAGACGGAACATTTCTCCGTACGGATCCGAAAGTCCAAGGAGTGAGCCTACTCCGATATGTCGAAATCCAGCAAGGCCCCCTCTATCAGGTGCATCCAACCTGTATCTCATATTCTTTTTCATACCACGAAGGTGATACTTGGAATAGGTTTCCGGATCATAAGTCTCTTGGTAGACTACCAGACCTTCTACTCCTTCTGAGATCAATACCTCATATTTTTCCCGGTCCAAAGGATAAATTTCTATCGAGATAGAATCGAAATATGATTTCAAGATCGTAACTGCAGATCTCAAATATTCTAAATTTGTGATAGAATAATCTTCTCCAGTCAGGATGAGAACGTGCCTGATCCCTTTGGAATAAAGAACCTTCGACTCGGCATGGATCTCAGACTCGGTCAAAGTTTTTCTGGGAATCTTATTCTCAAAACTAAATCCACAATAAACACAGGAAGATCTGCATTCATTGGAAAGATACATAGGCATATAGAGAGAAATCGTATTCCCGAACCTTTTTTTGGTCCAATCGACGGAGAGTTCCGCCATTTCTTCTAAATAAGTATCAGCGATCGGATGTATTAAGGAAAGATACTCTTCGAAATTTAGAGCTTTTCCCGAATGAGAGGTATGAAGCGCCGATTCTATATCTATTTTAGATTTAGATAATACTCTTTCCTTCGCTTCAGAGAAGGTGATTTTATCAAATAACTCCGTGTACATTTCTAGATTCTTCTTCTAAAAATCCTGTGAGAGGACTGGAAGCGGATGCTTGTTTGGATGTGGAAATTCCGGAATTGGAATACAACCTGGAAATCCTTCCTGCTTCCGTTGCAAGTTTGAATGCGTAGGCCGTTTTTGCTGGATCTTTTGCGATCGCTATTGCAGTATTTACAAGGACCGCATCTGCTCCCAACTCCATAGCTTGCGCAGCATGAGAAGGTAATCCGAGTCCTGCATCCACAACCACAGGAATATTGGATTGTTCTATGATAATTTCTAGATTTGCCAAAGTGCGGATCCCTTGGTTGGTCCCGATAGGAGATCCCAAAGGCATAACCGTAGCACAACCTGCTTCTTCTAAATGTTTACAAAGGATTGGATCTGCGTTGATATACGGTAGAACATGAAATCCTTCTTTTACCAGGATCTGTGCGGCCTTCAAAGTTTCGATAGGGTCCGGAAGAAGGTAAACTGGATCGGGAGTCACTTCCAGTTTCACCCAATTGCCTCCACCTAATTCTCTGGACAGTCTTGCAAGTCGAACAGCTTCTTCCGCATCTCTTGCGCCGCTCGTATTAGGTAAAAGTAATATTCTTTCCCGGTCGATCTTAGTTAAAATATCGTCCTCAGGCGAAGACAGATCTACTCTGCGTAGAGCTACAGTCACCACTTCCGTTCCCGAAGAATGGATCGCTTGTTCCAAAGCAGCACCGGAAGAGAACTTGCCAGTGCCCAAAAACAGCCTGGATTTGAACCTTCTGCCTGCGATGATTAGATCGTCGGATTCTGCCACAATTCCAGATTATACTGCTTCGATCGCTCTTCCAGCAAAATCTCTGGCTTCATCAAGTCTCAGGCTGATAATTTTAGAAATTCCAGGCTCTTCGTTTGTGACCCCAAAAATGGAATTTGCCCTATGGATCGTGGACTGAGCGTGAGTGATCACCACAAACTGGGACTTGTCCTTGAACTTATCCAAGATCTGACAGAAACGAAGTTTATTCGCCTCGTCGAGTGCTGCGTCTATCTCATCCAAGAAACAGAATGGAGAAGGTTTTACCATATAGATCGCGAATAATAGAGCGATCGCAGTTAGGGATTTTTCACCCCCTGATAAAAGCCTTAGGTTTTGGACATGTTTGCCAGGAGGTTCCGCCATGATCTCGATACCGGCGTTTAAGCTGTCTTCCCCGTCCACGAGTTCGAGCATCGCTTTTCCTCCGTTGAACAGAGTGGAGAATGTCTCCTGGAAATTTTCCCTGATCCTTTCGAAAGTTTCTCTGAAAAGTTTTTCAGACTCTTCGTTGATGTTTTTCAGGATCTCAGCGATATCGTTTTTAGATCTTTCGATATCTTCTTTTTGAGTGCGATGGTGCTCGTAGATCTCTTTTACGTTTCTATATTCTTCGATAGAAAGCGGGTTAATGGAACCCAACATTTGGATATCAGATTTTAAACGTTTGAGCTTGGTCTCACTTTCTCCCTTTTCAGGCTTCTTGTCTTTGAACTCGTCTGAAAGTTCTTGCTCGGAGATGGAATAATCGTTGTACAATTCTTCGGAGAAAGATTCCAGTTGGACCTTATAAACAGAGACTGCCTTTTCCTTCTCAGTCAAGATAGGGAATAAGTTCTTATAATCTTCTTGGTTTTTATGGATCTCGTTTTTTAAACCTTGGATCTCTTTTACGATATTTCTAAGAGCTTCTTTTTCAGAATCAAGAGCACGGCTCATTTCCAAAAATTCGTTGTATCTGTTCTCGATCTGTTGCTCCAGTTCGATCACTTCTTTTTCGAATTCCGTTTTTTTAGCGCCTAAAGTTTTGATGGATTCCTGAGCCGCTACGATCCTTTTTTGGGTCTCTTCTATCCTTTCGGAAAGAGATTTTGCGGATTCTAATTTGGAATTCTTTTCGGAATTTAATTCTAAGATTCGTTTTTCTAAATAAACGATTTTTTCTCTGATATTCTCCGCTTCTTCTCTTAAGGATTCTATGGTTAGTCCGGATTCTTTGATGGAACGGGTTAGATTTTCGTTCTCTAAGATCAGATCTTCTATCTCTTGGTCTAAACCTTCTTTTTGAGATAAGAATCCGTCTCTATCGAATAATAAAGTGCGGATACTGTCTTCTAAGGAGAAATATTCTCCTAGCTTGGATCTGAACTTTTCTGTTTCTAATTTTCCGGCTAAGTAGGAGATCTTGTTTTTAGTTTCTTCTCCGGTATAAGAGTCCAAAGTAGTCTTCAGTTCCGTTTCGACGGAATGGATCCTGTCTGCTTCTCCGAGTAGGAGTTCCTTCAGACGGTTTCTTTCCTCTTCTGTAGACTGAGCTTCTTTTTTGCGGGATTCCAATTGGGAGATCAGATCAAAAATGACTTCTTTTAGTCTTTCTCTCAATTCCACATGTCGCTTGTCGTTGGATTGGATCTTAGCTTCCTTCTCTTGGATGGAAGTATTCTCCGCTTCTATCTTGGATTCTATTTCGGATTTGTTCTTACGAAGTTCCTCGATGCCTAGTTCCAGAGATTTACTTTCTCCCTCTATATCGATCGCTTCTTTTTCTAATTTTTCTTTTTCGATCTGAAGAAGACTCTGAGCGGATTCTTCCTTCGTTAGGGATTCTCGAATATCCGAAATACGATCCGAATAATCTAGGATAATACCTTTATTACTCTCTACCTTGTCTTTTTGGATCTGGGTTTGGGTGAGATGGTCCAAAAGTTTTTTGTCAATCTCTGCGACCTTTTTCTCCAGATCGGACTTATGATGATCCAGCTCATCGATCCTTCCGGTTTCTGCGGAAATCATTTCTAAAAGAACTCTGTTCTTTTCTTTGATCTCTTTTAATTCGTTCTCGGAAGTTTCGAATTTTCTGGTCAGAGTAGAAAACTTAATATAACGGATGATCTTGTCCGTCTCGTCCAGTTCCTGCTTGAGTCGGAAATATTCTTCTGCCTTCTCCGCTTGTTTTTCCTTAACTTCCATCTCCTTTTTCATCGTATTCATAATGTCTTGGATACGAAGAAGGTTCTGATTCGTGTCTGAAAGTTTTTTGAGGGCCTCTTGTCTTTCCATCTTGAATCTGGAAATACCTGCGGCCTCTTCGAAGATCAACCTTCTCTCTTCCGGTTTGGAATGAAGGATACGATCCACTTTTCCCTGTTCCATAATGGAATAACTGGACTTTCCGATCCCGGTATCGAGTAGGATCTTTTCGATCTCCTTACGCTGTACCCTAGAATCGTTTATTAGATATTCGTTATTTCCATCCGCGTACAATCTGCGGGTTAATTTGATGGTTGGATAATCCATCTTAATGAGTTTGGAAGAATTATCGAAGACTACGCTAACTTCGGCAAATCCAGCAGGCTTACGAGCTTCGGAACCGTGAAAGATGACATCATCCATCTTATCACCGCGAAGACCCTTGGCGGATTTTTCGCCGAAGACCCATTTTAAAGCGTCGACTATATTCGATTTTCCGGAACCGTTAGGTCCTACAACTGCGGTAAATCCCGGATCGAGAAGAACTTCTGTCTCGTCCGCAAAGGTCTTGAATCCAACAATATTCAGGCTTTTGAGATACATATGTATTTTTGTGTTTCTTTGGGAAATTGATTGCAAGTGACCAGAATCGGGCGGACTCTGGAATGCTTAGGAGTATTATGTCTCACGATCTCCCGGAAAAAACAAGAGAAATATTCGGGAAAAAACCCTATCTCAGCCTGTATTTCCAAAATCCTCCTACGGAGATGTTGGAGTTCCGACTGGAAGCGGCCAAAAACCAAAATGAGTTCTTTCTCTCCAAAAAAGGAAGGGCATTAGCAAGCACAGTCGCTCCTCTCACACAAGCAAAACGCCAATTAGATTCAGTTTCCATACAATCTACAGATCTGGTCGCAGTTTTGGGGCTCGGAAATCCACATTTGATCCGAGAAGTAGAGTCCAAATTAGAACCCGGGCAAATCTTATTACTCATAGATAAGGACAGAGATCTGCTCTTTCCTCTTTGGGAAGAATGGCTGGAACCTGTGATGGAAGTCCCAGGAAGACATTTGTTCTTGGGAGAAAATTCACTTTCTCTTCTTTGGAATTATCTAGAATCACTTCCTGTAGAAAGAGTTTCAGGCATCAGGATCGTCCGAAATGCAGCGAGCGTTTCCTTAGAAGAAATGTTCTATGCGGAAACGGATATAAGACTTCGAAAAATTCTTTCCTCAAAGATGAGCGATCTACTTACCAAATTCGAATTCGAAAGAATTTGGGTAAGAAACTCTCTTGTAAACACTGCAAATTTTTTATCTCCGCCAAGTCCTAAAACCAAAATCGAATTCTTAAAGGAAAAATTTAACGGAACACCTTCCCTACTCGTGTCCGCAGGACCGAATCTACGCAGACAATGTGAATGGATCAAGAGTATCAGAGATAAGGTTTTTGTAATGTCCTGCGATACTTCTCTCAAAGTGCTTCTCAAATATGGAATCATACCTGACGGAGTAATGACGTTAGACGCACAAACACATTCAGTATTCCATTTTTTGGGAGAAAAAACCTCCGAAATCCCGTTATTCGCGGACCTGGTCAGCTCTCCTCCTATATTAAGAAATTTGAAATTTAAGTCTGTGGTCCACAGTATTACCGCCAAATATTTGGTAGATGCTTCCGGAGAATTAAAAAGAGAAGCAACAGCCGGAAGTTCCAGTGCAGAGTCCTTACTCGGTCCTATCGGAGATGTACAATCCGGGGGAAGCGTTGCCACGACCGCATTCGATCTACTCAGAAGTCTCGGATGCAAACCCTGCTTTTTAGTTGGCCAGGATCTGGCCTATTCAGGTAGAGAGATCCATTCCACAGGCACACATCATAATGAGAAATGGCTTACCTTGCTTTCGAGAAAAACCAGTTTGGAAAAGATCAATGAGGCAGTGGTCCGGAAAAGAGACACAAGATACGTTCCGTCCGTTACAGGCGGAGAAGTATTAACGGATTATGTTTTGGACTTATACAGACATTGGTTTGAAGAATCTTCCAAGTCCTTGGATTTTCCAGTCTATAATGTAAATACCCAAGGCGCCAAAATAGAGAACGCGCAGAACATAGGACCGGAAGAAGCAAGCCTGATCCTAAACGGATTCCAAGACCACCAATACTTCTGGAAAGAATTTCCAGCCTGGAAACCTGAATTGATCCAGGAAACCCTGGTTGGATCTCCCACAGATTTCAAAAAAGAGTTATTAGAAACAATAGATAAGATCAAAGAAGAATTCTCCCAACCCGAAAAGAAAGAAGCTGCTTATGCGGATCTACTTTCTATTTTTCGAAACATATTAGGCAAATGGGAAGATCTAAGATACTTGATCCGAAAAACGGAAGTATACATTCTTCGCCACAAGGATAAATTAGACGAGGCACGCAAAAGAGAATTATTCTTAGGTGCCATCTTAAAAGAATTCACTATGCTTCGAAGAAAGTTACTAGCAGGAGAAAATTCTGGTTAGACGTAATCTTATGCGATAAACCCAGAGGCTTAGGATTTTCCGTTCTCTTTACAAAAGCGGCTGTTGCAAAATAAAAAAATCCTATGATTACCAGTTTCTATACGGATACTAGTGATCATGGAAATCCCAGGCAAAGAATTCTATAATCGGCTCGATATAGACTCAGTTTTATCCTCTGTCGAAGACGCTGGATTTTCCGTCTCCGGACATTGTCTCGCCTTAAACAGTTTGGAGAATCGAGTTTATGACGTTGGCCTAGAAGAAGGTGGAAGGCTCGTCGTAAAATTCTACCGTCCAGGGCGCTGGACCCTGGATCAAATATTAGAAGAGCATTCTTTTCTAAAAGAGTTGGAAGAGGTAGAGATACCAGTAGTCGCTCCTTTACCTTTGGAAAACGGTGTTACTGTCAGAGAAACAAAAGGAATTTATTATACGATCTGGCCTCTCCAAAAAGGAAGATTGGTAGAAGAGTTGGACAAGAACAATTTAGTCCAAGCAGGAAGACTTCTCGCCAGGATCCACAATATAGGAGCCTCTAAACAGGCGAAACATAGGATCGAATACAATCTGAAAAATTTCGGCGAGGAACCTTTGCGATTTTTGAAGGAGAAGGAGTTCCTACCCACCCATCTCTGGAAAAGATACCAAGAAGCGGCCAATCGAATTTTTAGCTCCTTCTCCGAGGCTTCCAAAGGTATGCCATTCCACCGCATCCATGGAGATTGCCATAAAGGAAATTTAATACAGACAGCAGACGGACTCTGCTTTATCGACTTTGACGATTTTGTGACCGGACCAGCAGTCCAAGATTTCTGGATGCTCCTTCCTTTCGGTGACTCCTCTTCTGAATACGAAAGAGAGATCTTTTTAGAAGGTTATCGCGAGTTTCGGGAATTTCGCTCCTCTTGGTTCGATCTGGTGGAACCATTGCGTGGCTTGCGTTATATCCATTATTCCGCATGGATCGCGAAACGTTGGGAAGATCCTTCCTTCCCGAATGCGTTTCCTCATTTCGGAACCGAAGAATATTGGGAAAGAGAAACCCAGGACCTGGAAAGACTGGGTTCGGATCTTCCTGTATCTTCAGAGCCGGATGGTAGGAACTCCTTTGCAAAGACGGACGAGTCTGAGCTTACGAATAAGGATTTTTTCTGGGATATGGAGGATTAGCCCTCAGCTCCCAAACGGCGCAAAATTTCGCGCCTTCTCCCCTAGTCGAAGTGCCTACAAAATTCTCCATCTGGCAATTTTGCCAAATCCAATTTTTTGAGATTGACTCTCAACCCTAAAATTGGAGATTTGTCACAGTATTGTCAGGAGAAACACCATGAGCCTTGCCCAGTCATTAAGAGACGGAACTTCCGAATCTCATACCATCGCGGAAAACAACGCATTCATTCGCTGCTTTATGAAAGGTGTATTGGAGCCCAAAAGTTACGCCAAACATTTGGAATCTTTCTATTTCGTGTATGCTGCAATGGAAGAAGAGTTGGAAAATAAAAAAGACCATCCAATCGTCGGAAAGATCAGATTCCCGGAATTATATAGAAAAGCGCAGATCGAAAAGGACCTGGCACATTTTTTCCAACCTGGACATTCTCCTAAAACCACACCAGCAACCGAAGCTTACGTAAAACATATTAGAGAAATCGCAAATACTTCTCCGGAACTATTGGTAGCTCACAGTTATGTTCGATACTTGGGAGATCTTTCCGGCGGACAGATCTTAAAAAGAGTAGCCGCTAAAGCTTTAGGGATAGAAGGAACATCGGGTCTGGATTTTTACGAATTCCCTGAAATTTCTAGTCCGAAAGATTTTAAGGATAAATATAGAAACGCCTTAGATTCTCTTTCTTTGTCCGACTCTGAAAAACAGAAGATCGTACAAGAGGCAAACCAAGTTTTCAAATTGAACGGTAAAATTTTTGACGAGTTGGAAGAAACTCTGGTCTCCTCTATTGGCAAAGCCAAATTCGAAGAAGTTTTAGCAAGTCCTGCGAGGCACTGATTTTTGTTAAAAGTATCTGCTAAAAAAGGATCCTCCTCCTTGGGAGTGGATACTTTTCCATGGATCACATTATCCTTCATCTTTTTGGCTATGCTTCCGGTTACGATGATTGTGCCGGTATATAAAGAAATTATAAAAGATAGATTGGGTGGAACCGGATACGGAGTAGCCTGGTTCCAAAGTTCCGCGATGCTTGGCTCTTTTTTATTTTCCCCTTTAGCGGGATGGCTATCGGATAAACTAGGGACTAGAAAAAAATTAATCGGAACTTTTGCTATATTGGATGCACTCTTATTAGCCCTTCTCCCGTTTATGCCAAATATCTCTTCACTTTTTGTTTTGAGATTTTTGGAGGGAGGGGCTCATATTTTTGTAATAGGTTTGCTTCTCACCTGTATTTCCGATCGCGAAAAAGACCAAACATCTAGTTTTTATAATAAAGGAATTTTATTCGGATTAGGAGGAACACTTCTCACATTAGGAGGAGGTGTAGGCCAATCTCTTGGATTTTTAGGGAATAAAAACCCTATTCTCCCCTTCTTCGTGGGCGGTTTCATTCTTTTGATTTTAGGAATTTTTTCCTTCTTCTTTATAGAAGAAGGAAATCTGAAAAAATTAGAATGGGAAGGTTGGCAAAAAACAAAAACTGCCCTATCACTTTCCCCCTTATTACTCGTTCCGATCGCATTCCATTTTGTAGATCGGTTCACTGTAGGATATTTTTTAAGCTCCTTAAATTTGCATTTGAGGGAGCACCTCGGATTTTCCCCAGGACAAGTCGGAGGACTTTTCGGAGTCATGTTTCTATTGATGAGTGTGTTATCGCTTCCTGCTGCACTTCTTTCCAGAAGATGGAATTCTATCTCTTTGGTTTGGATCGGTTCTTTCATTTATGGGATTTCCCAAGCAAGCACAGGTTTTTTGAACACTTCTGCCGGATTGTATTTGTCCATGATCGCTTGTGGGATAGGTGCTGGGATCATGTATGTTCCTGCGATGAGACTTGCTTCTTCTCTTGCACCCGACGGCTTTAACGCAGTGGTCATGACTGTATTTACCGGACTCGGTTCCTTGGGATTTCTTTTGGGACCTCTGGTTTCCGTTTCCGTCCAAGACAGATTCAGTCACATATACGACAAAACTGCGAGCCTGGAATTCACAGGGATTTTGTATGGTGCCTTGGAAGTTTTCCTAGTCTTAAGCACCCTTCCCCTATTATCTAAAATTTTAGAAAAAGAAAAAAGACTTGATTAATACGACCAATCGGTCGCATTAATTTCGTATGAGAATTAGTGCAGAATCGGCCAAGGAGAAGAGGCATACTCTTATTCTGAAAGGGATCGATCGTTTTCGTAAGTTCGGATATTCCGCAACAGGTATCCAAGAAATCTCGGATGAGGCCAAAATCCCAAAGGCCTCCTTTTATAATTATTTTCCTACCAAGCAGGATTTTGCTTCTGAAGCCTTGGAATATTATTCTGAAAATGCAATCTTATGGAATGAGCAAATCCTTCAAAAAACGAAAGAGGATCCGATCTCTTCTCTTTTAAATCTATATAAGGAAAGGATCAAGTTGGAGGAAAAACTCCTAAAAAAAGGTGTTTCCTGTCTTGTCAATGTATTCGGTCAGGAGCTGGGACATTCTGAAACTTCTCTCCAAACACCACTCAAAAACTATTTCGATTCTGCTCTAGAACAACTAGTAGCTGTCATCCAGAAAGCAAGATCATTCAAAAAACTGAATATTCCTGGCTCTGATAGCGAATTTGCTTTGTTTCTGGAATCCTCTTGGAGAGGCGCTCTTCTTGTAGGTAGAGCGATCGGTTCTTTAGAGCCGGTAGAGAACTTTTATAAAATTCTAATACAAATTTTAAACCCTAAGGATTAAAACATGGAAACTGCGGGAACACAAAAGATCAGAGAAGGTCATAAACATTCTTTGAACGTAAGATGGGATGAGTTAGATGCGAACAGACATGTGAATAATAAGAACTATCAGGGTTATTTAGATGAGGCCAGAATGAGAGCCATGAGAGATTGGGGAGCTCCTATGGAAGAATTTGCTGACAAAGGTTTTGGTCCTGTGATCTTAAATTTGAATCTAAAATTTGTAAAAGAGATCTCTTATCCGGAAGAAATCACCATCGAATCGGATCTGGTTTTAACTTCTCCCACAAGAGCTGTATTTGAACAAAAAATACTTTTGTCAAACGGCAAAGTTGCCTGCCAAGCAAGCACAGAGTGGACTTTATTAGATCTGAACAGAAAACGTCCTGCGAAATTTTTAGAAGTTCTTTCCGTAGTTTAGCTCTATGGGTCAGTCATACAGAGTGAAGCGAGTAGAGGAAATTTAACTATATTAAACTAATTTAATAATAATACCGAATCCCCTTCCAAAACAATGTCGATTTAGGATTTAAGTTTGCCATAACGGTAGATTCATCCAAGATAACGAACGAAATGGAGGCAGTAGAAATTGAAACAGAAATTATCCCATTCTTCCAACCGATCCTATCCGTTGAAGACGGACGAATTTTTGCTCACGAAGTTTTAGCACGTAAAAAGAGTATTGATGGTATCGTTTCTGCTGGTTATTTATTCTCCGCGGAGACAGGTCTTTCCGATTCTGAATTGGGAGAATTGGAAGAAGGTCTCTGGAGAAAAGCATTAGAAAAACTTAAAATTCATCCGGACCAATCCAAATTATTCCTGAATATTTCTCCAAATCGTCTTTATAGGGAATTGGAGAATGAAAGGATAGATTCTTTTAGATTATTACGTTTAACCAGAGAGTATGGGATAGAACCGACCCGTATTATTTTAGAGGTTACTGAAGAGGAATTTTCCGGAAGCCTGGATTCCTTAAGAATAGCAGTGGACCTTCTCCGCGCATATGGATTTAAAATCGCATTGGACGATTTAGGATCGGAGGCCTCAGGGATAGAAAGAGTGGGACTTCTCCGCCCTGACTTTTTAAAATTAGACCTCAGATTGATCAGAGCTTCTTCTCGTTCTCCTTCGGTCAGAAAAGTATTGGAACATATTCGCGATATCGCCTTCTCCTTAGGCGCTTCCGTTTTGTATGAAGGTTTAGAAACCCAAGAAGAATTGTATTTTGCATTAGAAGGCGGAGCAAGATTTCTACAGGGATTTTTGCTCTTGAAACCTGGAGCAGAACTTTCCACCGGCAAGGAGCCTTCTTTATCCATCAAAGAAATGGTGAAATTTTTTCATCAGAAAAAAATGGAAGCTCTTCGCCAAGAGCTGAATTTCGAAAATAAGATCAGACTGACTTTAGGGGAGCTTCTGAATCCTTTCCCTGTATTAAAAATAGCTAATAGATATATGATTGACGCTTATACTGTTTTCCAATCTTCCAAAGAGATCCATAGGGTCTATATCACCGATTCTAAAGGAACTCAATTGTCTCCCTACTATATGAGGACAGGAGAGGATTCTTTTAGGGAAACAAGTCATGGGATCGGTAAAAATTGGTCTTACCTTCCGTATTTCTATAGGCAGCTTAGAGATTCTATGAGAAAGCCAGATGATTGGGGAATGAGCGAGCGTTACTTCGATAGCGACGCAGTAAAGGATTTGATCGTTTTTAGCAGAGAAGTAGAATCCGGTGCCTATGTGTTTTTGGACGTGACCGCCCCTCGACTGTATTAAACAACGGTTTCAATGAGCGGTATTGAAAACCAAATCCTACAAGATATCTATAGGGCGTCTTCCGAAGGAGGATTTCTTACGATGAGGGATTTGGAACTGAACACTTCTCTATCCGAATGGAAGCTGAGACCTCACCTAGAAGATCTGAAAGAGGCCAGCCTGATCGTGGAGCACCCAGAAGGATTCCAGGTTGCTCCTAAAGGCAAACATTTTTATCAAAGCAATTGGGGTTAATTCGGAACTTCCAATTCTTCTTCGACCGCCGAAACTTCTTCTTTTTTTCCCTGGGTCCTGTTCAATATGATCACAGACGAGATCGCGAACACTCCGCCGAGTAATGTACTTAATTTAGGCTCTTCTCCCAAAAAGATCCAACTTCCTAAGAGTGCTGTCACAGGCACGAGGAAGATAAAAGAACTCGCGGTTCTTGATCCCAATCTACTGGAAGCATAAAAATACACTGTGGTACCAAAGGTTGTGGATATTACGGAAAGATAAAGTAGTTGGACCCAAAAATTCCAATCATTGTCCATTACTCCGCCTAGATCGTAAGGAAATGCGAGAAATAGATCTAAGATCGTTCCGATGCTGAATACATAAAAGCTGTACACCATCGGAGACATTCTTTGTCCAGTGCTATGACTATTCATACTTAGAATTGCCCAACTAAACGCACAAAGAAGAAAGTAAACGTTCCCTGATTGGAATAAGAGTGTCCAATCTCCTTCCCAAATTTTTAAGAGAAAGAATCCACCGGTTAATCCTATGAACAAACCTACAAATTCTTTTCCGGAAGGAAGTTTTTTCTGGAAGGTATGGACTAAGATATAAGTAAAGATCGGATTCATTGTGGTGACTAATACCCCACCTGCTCCGGCTAGTCCTTGCTTAAGCCCCAATAAGAAAAACTGATTGTATATGGTGTATAAGACAGCGCCTATTGCAACTTGTAGTAATCCTTTTTTGTCCGGTAAGGCAATTGATTCCTTTCTTATGATGAGGATCGGGACCAGTGAAATTGCGGTCGCTAAGAATCTCCAGAATACGATCACGATTGGAGGTTCTGTGCCCACAATCGATTTTGCAGAAGGCCAAGCGAATCCCCAACTCACCATGGCAATCACGAGTAGGATAAAGAATTTTATAGATTGATTTTGGAACATCCCTAGTTCTGCCTCATTACCAGTTTTTTTCTTCTCCTCTTGAAGAGGAGTATAATAAAAAACCCGGCCTTAGTGCCGGGTTTCCTTTCGACTTTTAGTCTGTATCTGAATGATCATGCATTTAGATCGATTAGATAACCCCTGCGAGTAATTTGATCGTCGGTATTTACGCCTACCTTGGCGAGACTCTTCGGCGCTGTCACAACAGACTCCATGTTGCTGAGAGGATGAAGACGATCCGGCATATTACGGATGGTGAATTCGGATTGTGAGAATTGTTGGGCAGCTCGGTTATTACTTCCGGCTGCATTGATTTCTTGTAACATAACTGCGAATCCTATTTTTACAAAATTTAGACTATTCGGCAAGTTTTGTAAAGAAAGAAATTTCGGGAAAGAATGACCACTTTAGCCGTGATTGCAGGAACTCCTACAGAGCCTCGCCTTCCCAGCGTGGGTAAACCATTTCTTCTTCCTCTTGAGGAACGGAAGAACCGGCCTCGTCCTCGAGTAAGGTGAATCCTCTTGGCTCCCCTATGAATTCAGGGAAATATTCGAAGAATAATTTACCCGCGATAATCCTTTTGGCGGCAGGATAATTTTGTCGGAATGTATCTGAAAAATCCAACTCAGGTAATTGGTGGAATTGGATCCTGTCTTCAAAATTGATAAAGTCCTGTTTGGAAAATCCAATATTTCGAGAAACAATCTCGTCCTTGAGTAAGATCCAATCCAATTTGAATCTCATTCGATATCCTTGGAATGCGGAAGATCTTTGGATCAAATTTACGATCCTCATCAAAGGATATTCCATATTGTAATATGGCGTAAGATAGACCATCAGGTATCTTTGAGAAAAACCAAGAGGTTCCCAAACATTTTCTGGAGAAATATTATTATCACCGTCGAATCTTAACTCTTCTAACATAGAGTGAAGAGCCGGAGCGTTCTTTTTTTCGGTATAGAATTCCTGGATGGCGATCTCTCCGAATTCTCCGTAATAAAGCCATTTATATAGATCTTGGATCTCTGCCAAAGGATGAGCTCGCAAGAATCTATTCAGACTCTCGATCTTCTCTTCTCTAGTGCGGTTTTCGTCTATCTCCTTGTGAATCATAAAAACCTTAAGGAAGATTTTTAAATCCGGTCACTTCCTAATTCAAGCCTAAAACGAACCCTCGGAAATTTTAGAAATAGTTTATTCTTGGTCTTTAGAATACTTCTCTTTATCGGAAGCGAATTCCTGCCCTTTGATCAATCGGATCAAATTGGTCCTATGAAGTACCAAGATCGTAAAACTGATACATACGATCGCCCAAAAGATAGGAGTGTTAAAACTTTTACCGTCTATCAAAGAAAGTATATAGTAGGAAATAGGAAGAGTGATGGCTCCTCCTATGGAACCGATGGACACAAACCCGAAGATCTTTTTCAAACTTAAGAATACCATCAATGTGACGAGTATCGGTCCGGGAGCGAGTACTGCAAATACGCCGAAGCTTGTGGCCACTCCCTTCCCCCCTTTAAACTTTAAGAAGGGAGAGAACATATGACCGAGAACTGCAGCCACTCCGCAGATCAATGCCAAAAGTTCATTAGATTCTCCGAATAAGATCCGGATCAAAAGCGGAAAGATCGCACCTTTAAAAATATCCAAAAGCAGGACGGGCAAACCGATTTTCCAACCAAGCAATCTTGTCACATTGGTTGCTCCGATATTGCCGCTTCCTTTTTGTCGAATATCGATCCCCTTATACTTTGCAGCTAAAAATCCGAAAGGAACAGAACCCAAGAGAAAAGAAGCAGGCGGGAAAACGATATACAGCTCGTTCATTTTCGATCGGACCTCAATTCCAAACGGATGGGAATGCCCTTTAGATTATACTTTTCGGTCAGCTTCTTCTTAATGAATGTTAATAGGTTGGATTTGAAATAATCGATATGGTTCACGAATAAGATCAAATGGAACGGAGAAACGGAAACTTGTGTACAATACAACATCTTAGGAGGTTTATTAGCGGAGAAGGACCTACCCGCTTCCGCCATCCATGCCCTAAGAGACTGATTCAATTCGGAAGTGGAGATCTTTTTCTTAGAGCGAGATGCCAGATCTATGGTCATCTCCATCATCTTATGGATCCTCTGCTTTTCCTTAGCGCTTAAGGTGATGATCTGTATTTCTTTTAGAAGAGGAAATCTGGAATACAAACGTTCTTGGTAGTTTTTAAAGGAATCATTATCCTTATCTTCTATAGCGTCCCATTTGTTTACGGCGAGTAGGAAAGGTTTTCCTTCTTCTTGGAGCATTCCTACGATCTTTTTGTCGAATTCTCCGAAACCTTTAAGTGCGTCCAAAAGATGGATGACCACATCCGAATTCTCGATTGTCCTTTTTGTTCTTTGGTAAGAATAAAATTCCAAAGCTTCTGCCTTATCCGATTTTCTTCGGATACCTGCAGTGTCTGTGATACGGATCTTTTTACCTTCGAAGGTAACTGTTGTATCTACAGAGTCTCTGGTAGTTCCCGCAACCTCGCTCACAACCGCTCTATCATATCCGCAAAGGGCATTTAATAAACTGGATTTTCCGGCGTTCGGTTTTCCTACGATGGCGAGGCTGAAATCTTCCGTAGGAGTAGTCTCTCCTTCTTCGGAGGTTTGGTTCTTTCGTTTTGCGTTTGGAAGTAAGAATGCGATCTTTTCCAAAAGAAGCGGAAGGTTCCTTCTACCTATCGCGGAAATCGGTAGGATCTCCGACAAGCCCATCTTATAAAAAGAATCTAGGTCCTCTTCATCTTCAGGATGATCCACTTTGTTAACGCAGTATAACGCAGGGATCTGGTTTAGCTCAGGATCTTTTCTGAATTTATCGATGAGCCTGGAATCGTAAGAAGTAACTTCTTTTAGATCCAAAAGAAAAACTACTAGGTCGGATTCTGCAACTTGTCTGAAAGCGTTCTCGAGAACTGCTTCTTCCAGACCTTCAGGTCTTTCTATGTCTAGACCGGGAGTATCGGCGAGGATAAAGTCCAGGCCCTTCTCCGGATTTAAAACCCTGGCACGAAGAACGTCTCGGGTTACGCCAGGATAATCTTCTGTGATCGCTAATTTCTTTTTCAGAAGCGCGTTGAATAACGTGGACTTACCAACATTCTGGCGTCCTACGATACTTATTATCGGAACTCTTTTTTTGGAGGACATTTAAGAGTAATTCTTGGCCTTCATCGCTCTCGCGATTTCCAGTTTTGCGTCGCTTTTTTTCATATCTTCCCGTTTGTCGTAGAGTTTTTTAGGTTTTCCTAATGCTAGCTCTACCTTAGCCCAACGGTTGTCTTTAAAATATACTTTAGTCGCGACGAGCACCAATCCCTTTTCTTTGATCTGTTTATCTAACTTATCTATCTCTTTTCTATTCAGCAGAAGTTTACGAGGTCTAATATCCGGATGATTTGCATATCCTCCGTTTTTGTATGGATTGATGGAAAAACCATCCAGGTAAACTTCTCCGTTCTTTATCTTTGCAAATGCATCTGTAAGGTTTGCTTTTTTTTCTCGGAGACTTTTGACTTCAGATCCGGATAATACAATCCCCGCTTCGATGAATGAGATCAACTCGAAGTTAAACTTGGCTTTTTTATTTACCAGAGGTTGAGGGCTGTTGTCTTTTTCCTTTTTCGTGGCCATAGTTCCCAGGCGCGGGTTTTACCCGCGTTTACCGTTATCGGGAAGAATGGTGAGTCAGGATCAATCTTCCCAGTTCTGCTCCGATCAAATTCGGCATATTATAAAAGTTTTCGGAAGTGATTTGGATAGAATCCGGAAATAAATGCTCCGCAATATATCTGCGCCCCAATCCCACACCCAAAAACACGTAATTTTTATTCGAATGTTTTAGGATCTCAGCCTTAAGGCGTTTATTGTCCCGGGACTGGATCTCCTGTTCGATCTCCGTTTTGCCCCTTTGTCCCCTAAAGTCCGAAATCATTACCAGTATTTTCGTCTGTGCCTCCGGGGAAAAGTAGGATTCTATCTGTTCCAAGAGCTGGTATTCTTCAATCGCGTCCCCTTGCCAGTCGGAACGGAGGGAATCGAACATTTCTTCTTCCTTTTTGGAATCGAAGTATTCGTCCATTCGTTTCACTTGGACTAGGTCGATCCTGTCTTTTCGGTTCATTCTATCCGAATAAGCCGTTACGGAGAAGTTTACATCATGTTCATCCAGAATATGAGCGCTGGAAAGCATGGCCGATAATGTAGCCACAGAATATTCGAAGTTAAAGATCCTACGGGACTTGGAAACTAAGAAGGCGACTTCTACACCTTTCAGTTTTTCTTCGTCTTTATCTATGGTTGTCTTATCGAATACTTTAGAGTCCCCTTTTCCGGATAGAAAAGAAATATATTTTCTGGTGTCGATACGAGAACCTTCGCTTCGATACATCCGGTTGATATCAATCTCCGGATCAAAAAGTCTTTCGAGGTTCAGTTCCACTTCTTCCAAACTGCGTCCGAAAACTTCCTTAAATTCTTTGATGCTGGTTTGGATGGTGTATTCCCAAAGTATTCTACGTTTTGCTAAGAATGCTTTGTATAATTCTTCAGTGCGATAACCCCAGGCTCCGCCTCCGCCTGCAGGCTCACCTTGGCCCATGTTTCCTCTGGTCTCTTGTCCGTACCAGGCGTCGGGCCCTTCTTTTCTTTGGCCGCCTGTTTCGGGTGTATTGATCTCCAGGCCTTCCCTTAATTCTCTTCCTGAATTTTTGAGTTCTGCCTTTCCGGTGATAGGTTCCCTTTTATGTAATTCCGGATCCCACCAACGTTTCTTTTCGATTTCGGTAGAAGGGGTCAGAGTTTTTTTTTTCTTATCCTCCAAGGTTTGGAAGAAGTCCGATACGATCTCGATACCTGATAAGGAGAATTCTAAAATTCTCTCCAATTCTTTTCTTTCTCCAGGATCGGAAACCTGATTGGTGTATGCTATCCTTCCGCCTCGAACTGCGATCTCTCTAAGTCCATCTTTTCCAAGAGACTCTTCGGCATAACGCAGGATATGGTCCTTCCATTGTAAAAGATTAGAAAGTCCGAATGTATAAGGCATCAAATTCGCAGAACCGATCGTTCTCTTTTTAGAAAGATCCTTAATTTTAGTATGAAACTCCGCCATTTTAGAAACAAGGTCACCTTCTGGCAGATAAAAGTTTAGGATCTCTTGTAATGTTGCATTGTCTTCCAGTTCAGGGAATAGTACAGAAGTGAACCTGTTACGGAATGCTCTGGAGATCGTAGGAGTAGATTTAGTTTTTCTGAATAATTTCAACGCGAATATGCGAGAGTCTTCCTTCAAAGAAAGAGGTTTATCTTCTGAACTTTCCGGAGGAAGAACGAGTGCCCTAGCATCATCCGTAAGCATATTCAATTTTTCTACTAGTTCTGCGCCTGCTGCTTCTAGGTTTGTGATCAGGATATTCCCGCCTTCTCTAATCCCTTTTGTAAGAGGACCGTCTACCCAACCTACTTGGGAACCTACGATCGGTTTTAAGGCGCCTATGATATCCGCAGTATGGATCCCTTTACAAAGATGTACAGCTTCCAAAGGAACTCCGCTGATCTCCGTAAATAATGGTAGAATCAGCTGAGGATCTTGCTCTTCAGAATATTCTATCAGAACATTTTCTTTGAATTGAACTGCTGAGTAGACCTTCTCCGCAAACTCCCTTAGTTTTAAAGGCATTGGAATGGAAGAAAGTATCTCTTTTGCCGTTTTTTCGTTGGTTATATGGATTTCCTTATCGTTGCAGAATAAGGAGCTCTTATGCACTTCGAATTTGGGCTCTGGAAGATTCGGCTTGGATTTTAATCCAGTTTCTTTAAGTAGAAGTTCAATTTGGGAATTCCGGTCTTCTTCCTTACGGAATGGCTCTACGTAAAAATTCCAAAGTTCTCTGAATCTAAGCTCTGGCTGGTCCGCCTTTAAAGCTAAGATACGATTGCAAAGTTTTTTAAGATTCCGGATATTGAAGTGATATTTTTCAAGATCACCTTTTCCTAATGTACCTGAAACAACTTTGGACTCTGTCTCCAAGGAAACACGGATACAAGATTTAAGAATATCTGCGTTCATGTTCGGATACAATTTTCCTAATATGAACAAAATTTCGTCCGGAGTATGCGGATCTATAAATACGGTAGAGTAATATCTAGTAATATCGAAAGGAAGAGGTTTACGTCCCTCGAATCCTTCCGAAGGATTTTGAGTTCCTATAAAATTAAAACCTTCTGCACCATGGATACGAGATCCATCACCTTCGATCAGTTCCAAATAGTTGGATTCATACACAGTAGAAAAACGTTTGATGATATGAGGTGGACAAAGGTTCATCTCGTCCGCCACAAAACTTGCCCCGCTTCTGACCGCTGAAGTTAAGGGACCATCTCCCCAAGCGAAACCTTTTCCATCCAGAAGCAATCGATAAGAACCGATCAGATCTTCCGGAAGTGTGTCCTCATTAAAACTGAATCTTGCAGTAGGATGATTTCTTTTAAAATTGATATAGTAGATGAGTGCGTTCTTACCAACCCCGGCATCACCTACAAGAAGCACTGGACGAGATTCCAGAAGAGGATACAGAATATTTTGCAAATTCCGGATTGTGGAATCTGTTTCCACCAGATCGGAACCTAATGAGCCGGAGTTATTTCCTAATTTAGACTTAGGTACTTTGATGCCGGCGATTGAAATTGTATCCATGTCCCCAAGATCCGGAAAGTGGAATTCCGAGGCAATCTCATTTCGGTATTTCGGAGAACGATTGGTTGGGAACTCCAACTTTCAGCCTTGCGCACCGACGGAAAATTTCTAGCTTCAAGACTAATTTCGGTTTGTTCGTCAAACGGGTTTCACATTAGCGTATTTATATGAGCCAGAGTACCCTTGATTATGTACTAGCGCAAAGAATCCAAGGTTTGGATTCCTCAGCCATCCGAAAAGCATTCGAATTAGCCGGGAGCTTAAAAGACCCGATCAATCTTTCCATTGGACAACCACACTTTCCTTGTCCTCCAAATATTATTGAGGCTGGGGTCAAAGCTCTAAGAGACGGAAAAACTGCTTATACTTTAACGGCAGGAATTCCGGAACTGAAAGAAGCTCTCTCCCAAAAATACAAACAGGAAAATCAGATCGATTACGCGAGTCCTGATCGGATCTTAGTTACCTCGGGGATCAGCTCCGCGTTCTTATTATTATTTAATTCTCTTCTGAACGAAGGAGATGAGTGTTTAGTCGTAACTCCTCACTTCTTGATGTATCCAGCTTATATCAAAATTTATGGCGGAAAGATGCATACCGTTTCCGAGGATTTCCAACCCGAAGATCTGAATGCGTTCAAGGATAAGAAATTGAAGATCATCATCTTCTCCACTCCTTCTAATCCGACCGGAACCGTTTTAACAAAAAAACAACTGGCTGCGCTTGCGGAACTCGCGGAAAAAACCGGGGCTTATCTGATCTCTGACGAGATCTACGAGAAGTTCGATTACGATAAGTCTTTCTCATCCGTAGGATCTTTTTATGAAAGAGCGATCACTCTTTCCGGGTTTTCCAAGACCTATAGTATGACAGGACTTAGGTTGGCATCCATAGTTGCTCCGGCTCCTATTATAAAAACATTAACTACTTTGCAACAATACACTCTGGTTTGTGCTCCATCTGTGACCCAATGGATGGGGATAGAAGCTCTCAAAACGGAAATGCAACCTTATATAGACGATTATAAGGAAAAAAGAGATTTCGTTTACGAAAATCTAAAGGACCATTACCAGCTAAAAAAAAGCGGGGGAGCTTTCTACTTCTTCTTAAAAATAAAAGAGAAGGACGATGATTTTATCGTAAGAGCGGTAAAAGAAAAAAGCCTAATCTTAGTGCCAGGTTATATATTCACGGATTCCAAAGAATATATCCGGATCAGTTTCGCTTCCGAATGGGAGAATCTGAAACGAGGCGTAACGGCACTAAAAGAACTGGCTTCTTAAGAGAAAATTTTGGCGGATTTATATTCCGAATTCCCAAGTTTGCTCTTCGTCATTTGGATAGGAGGCGTTTTAGTCTCCTTTTCCATGGGAAGTTTTTATTCTACTCTGGCTTATAGGATCCTTAGATTCTATTACGGAAAAGAAAGAAAGATCGGCTCCAAACTATTCAGGTTCAAAAAGATCTTAATAGAACCTTCTGCCTGCGAATCTTGCGGCACAAGGATCAAAGGTAAGGCAATCATTCCGGTATTCGGATACTGGCTCTCCAAAAAAGAATGTGCCAACTGTAAGGCTCCAATCAATCCGTTGTACTCACTTTGTGAGGCTGTGTTCGGATTATTATTCGTAGTGTCCTTTCTTCTTTCCGGAAAATTACTCGGTAGTTTTGCATTCTTAGCTTTATGCGGACATCTATTAGTCGCAGCAAGTACGGACTTCAAAAAGTTTTCCTTGGATTACGAAAATTTGCCCTTCATACTTCTATTCGGAGTATTGGCTAATTATCTATTATTCGATTCCGTTCCGGGAAAGGCTGAATTGATAGTGTACGTTTCCTTCTCCGCTGTATTCTTCTTAGTATATTTTATATTCCCGGCAGGAATGGGATTTGCGGACGCAATATTTGCTCCTGTATTCGCATTCCTATGCTTTCATCCTTGGTGGATCTTCTTCCTAAATTCTTCGTATGGGATCGCGATCATAGTCACTTTCCTAAAAAGAAAAAAAGGAGAAAGTCTAAGACAAGTCCCGATCCCGATGGGGATATATTTCTCGATCGGACTGGCATTGACATTTCTTGGTAGAATGCTATCAAATTCAGGTTTACTTCCCAACTGGGCGGATCTCATTCTATAAGCAAGATGCAAAATAAGATCTCCGATATCCGTAACGAATACAGCAAAGCTTCTCTGGACGAAAAAGATATAGGAGATTCTCCCATCGATTTTTTTAAAACTTGGTTCGACCAAGCGGTCCGTTCGGAAGTAAGAGAACCGACCGCAATGACCTTGGCAACTGTTCGGAAAGACGGAATGCCTGACGCAAGGATCGTTTTACTCAAAGGGATCGAAAAAGAAGGATTCCAGTTTTACACCAATTACTCAAGCTCCAAAGGAAAAGAATTGGATTCTAATCCGAACGCCTGCCTTGTATTTTTCTGGGCGGAATTAGAAAGACAAGTTCGGATCAGAGGAATGATCTCCAAAGTTTCTAGAGAAAATTCGGAAGAATATTTTCATTCTAGACCTTTCGCAAGCCAAATCGGTGCGCTTGCTTCTGCTCAGAGTGATCCTTTGGACGATAGATCTATTTTAGATAAACATTATGAAGAATTAAAACTGAAATACGAAGGTAAAACAGTTCCCCTGCCGGAAAACTGGGGCGGTTATATATTAGAAGCTTCTGAAATAGAATTTTGGCAGGGACGAAGAAGCCGCCTACATGATCGGATCTTATTCCGAAAAGTAGGCGTTACCTGGACAAAAACCAGACTACAACCTTAGTTCAGTCCGAGTAAATGCCCCATTCTCATTTTTTTAGTGAATAGATAATGGTGGTTATTTCCTGTAGGTTTGATCTCTATCGGGATACGATCCGTAACTTCCAGACCATAACCTTCTAACCCGACGATCTTACGTGGATTATTGGTAAGAAGTTTCATCTTACCCACACCTATATCTTTCAAGATCTGAGCGCCAACTCCGTATTCTCTCAAGTCGGGAGCAAATCCCAATTTCTCGTTAGCTTCTACAGTGTCCAAACCTTGGTCCTGCATATTATAAGCCTTGAGTTTATTGATAAGACCGATTCCCCTACCTTCTTGTCTCATGTAGAGAAGAATACCCTTCCCTTCCTGAGCGATCATAGAAAGAGCGGAATGAAGTTGAGGTCCACAATCGCAGCGCCCGCTTCCGAAAATATCCCCGGTAAAACACTCCGAATGTACGCGGACCATTACAGGTTCGTTCTTATCAATTTTACCTTTTACTAATGCAACATGCACCTTATCATCAATGATGGTAGAATAAGCTCTGACGGAAAAATCCCCGTATTCGGTAGGAAGACTAGTCTCCACTTCTAGATGGATTAGATTTTCTTTTTTCCTTCTGTAACGAATTAGGTCTTCGATTGTATAAATATTCAGTCCGTGTTTTTCTGCGAATTTTTCCAGATCAGGAAGACGAGACATTGTTCCATCATCGTTCATGATCTCGCAGATCACAGCAGCAGGATAAAGCCCCGCCAATTTTGAAAGATCTACAGAGGCCTCTGTATGTCCTGCTCTTCTGAGAACTCCGCCTGAAACCGCTTGTAGAGGGAATAAATGACCAGGTTTCATCAGGTCGCCCGGGGTAGTTTTAGGATCGATCAGAACTTGTATGGTAGTAGCTCTATCCTGGGCGGAAATCCCAGTAGTAGTTCCGTGTTTTGCGTCTACGGAAACAGTAAATGCTGTCCCGTGTTTGTCTCCCAAACTCAGGTCGTCCACCATTCTGTTCAGACCGAGCTGTCTGAGCCTGTCTCCCTCCATAGGAAAACAAATCAGCCCCCTTCCGTAGGTGGCCATAAAATTCACCTTTTCTTTGTCGGTGAATTGGGCGGCACAAACCAGATCTCCCTCGTTTTCCCTGTCTTCGGAATCCACGAGAATGATCATCTTCCCCGCTTTTATATCTTCGATTGCCTGTTCAATGGAGCCGATCATGATTCCACCTCATTTCTTGGACTGTTTTTTTTCCATGATAAATCCGAGCCAACTCGGAAAAGTGAGACTGATAGTTGGTAATTCGAACCAAGAATACGGTTTCGGGAATAGACCCCTAAGCGTGTTTACCTAGCTGTTCCAAGTATCTAGCAATTAGGTCCACTTCTAAGTTCACCTTGGCTCCTACTTTCCATGCCTCGGAAGCATTAGTGACAATAAGAGTTTCCGGGATCAGAACCAATTCGAATTCTCCCGGTCTTGAATCCACGATGGTAAGAGAGATCCCGTCCACAGTCACGCTACCTCTGACCGCAAAATATTTGGTGAAAGAAGGATCATGGGAAATTACGAACCTTCTCACCTTCCCGGAATCTTTTTCTTCTGAAAGGAGAATAGTTCCTGTTAGATCCACATGGCCAGTCACAAAATGACCGCCCATTCTAGTATGGGGAAGGACAGATCTCTCTAAATTAATTTTGGTTCCTACTTGGAAACTACCAAAATTAGTAAGCTCTAGAGTTTTGTAAGAAGAATAAAATTCGAATTTGTTCCCATTCTCTAAGAAGGAAGTAACAGTATGGCAGGCACCGTTAACGGAAATTGAGTCCCCGCTTTTTAGATCGGGATCTTTCCATGTGGTGGATACTTTAAAAATTTTACCGTCACCTGTGTCTTGGACAGATTCAATTTTTCCGGTACATTCTATAAGTCCTGTGAACATCTTCCCACCTCCCAAAGATCGGAACCTAGTTCGGTCTGCCATTCCATGGAAAATTTTCCCTTCCATTCAGGCAAGATTCCTTTTGGAAAAGAAACAGTATTAGATCTGATTTGTAAGATCGCATCATCTTCGGTAAGAATGGGAGAAAATAGTTTGTATAGAAAATTTCCGCCTTCCACGAGCGCAGTGTTGATTTCCCAAGAATGTAAAACTTCTAAAATTCTGGAGACATCCGAGAAACTGATCTTCTCCAATGGAAATTTGGAAAGGTTCTCTAATCGTTTTAGTAAACTTGGATCGTAAGATTTTTTCTCATCCAAGAAGAATGCGGCATACTTCTTTTCGATCCTATCATTGATCCGATTTTGTTTTTCTAAAAATTTCTCGCTGATAGAATTTTGGTCCGGTAAAAAGAAAACTCTTAGAGGTTGATAATCCTTCTCTTTTTCTTTATGGATCTCAAACACTTTCGGATCAGAAGAATATTCTAAAACCGCTGAGACAAGTCCAGAAAATCCTTTGTAGGAATTCCTACCTAGATTGAAATTCTCAATATTACGTAAAATATTCGGCGCGATACTCGGCAAAGAAGAAGGGATTCTAAAATCCAAACCTGGGTCGTCGACTCGGACAGTATTGGGTCCTACCAGTATCGCATCCACCTTGGCTCGGACGAGAGAGAGAAATACATCCGATTCGTTTGAGGATATTTTCTCCCTAAGACCTTCTCCTGAACTGAAATAACCTTCTTTGCTGAGAGAAGTTTTGAGTAAAACTGCAGGCCTTCTTCTTTTTATCCTGGACTTGAACCCGAACAAAAACTCTGAAGAAATTTCGGCTAATCTAGGATTCTCTACAACCTGGATGCCGATCTCTGATAGTTTGTTCAAACCGGAAGAAGTAGAAACCAAAGGATTCGGATCCTTCCATCCGTATTCCAGACGAATAGGTTTTTCTTCTAAGAATAGATCGATACAAGGAGGGGTTTTGCCGTAATGAGAGCAAGGCTCTAAGGTTACGTATACATTATGATTGGGGAGTTTTCCGTTTGGGAATTTTTCTCGAAGCAAACGATAGGCTTCTCTTTCTGCGTGGTTCTGTCCGGTTTTTTGTGTAGAAGCGGAAGCCAGGATCTCTCCTGTGTTGGCATCTTCTAAAACGCAAGCCACCGGAGGATTCGGACTAGAATATCCGGTGGAGACAAAGGAATAGCGGATCAGTTCCTCCCGAATTTTTTCCGGGAGGGAATGGCTCAAGAGCGTTTCCACCTCTTACTCAAGCCATCGTAGATATCCACGAGAGGTGCAGCAATAAATACTGAGGAGAATGTTCCGAGGATGATCCCGAAGGTAAGAACATAAGCGAAGTCATATAACTCCACGGCCCCACCTATGATAATCGCAACCACGGAGATCAAAGTCGCCACGGAAGTATTGAACGTTCTGGAAAGTGTTTGGTTGATCGAAATATTGATTATTTGGGAAAAAGCATCTCTCAAGTTCCCTGCATTTTCACGGATCCTATCGAATACCACGATCGTATCGTTGATTGAATATCCTAATAAGGTCAGAAGGGCCGCAATAATAGGAACGCTCGGTTTGATCTGGAAAAATCCGATAAACGCGATCGTGATCACTAAGTCATGGATCAAAGCTAAGATTGCTCCCAATGCAAACTTGAATTGGAAACGGAAGCTTAAGTAAAGCATAATGAAGAAAAGAGTTAAACTCAAAAGAGAGATCCCTGTGGAAGTCAACTCGGCCCCTACTACGGAACCTACTTGGTTCGCGGAGAGGATTTTCTTTTTTTCTAATTTGAAGTCTTCTTGTAAAAGTCCTATTAATGCATCGATCGCAGAAGCTTGTTTTGCTTCTATACTATCTTTACCTTTTCTTTCTACATAAAGTTGTTTGATCTGGTCTACAGAGCCTAGGCCTATATCGATTTGGTAATCGTTTTTATCCTTATCCATAAGGACCAAAACAGCTTCTAAGTTTTTAGAGGAGAAATACTCCTCCAAGGTTTTACGTTCCACATTCTCAGGGAATTCGACTACGGCTCTTAAACCTCCGTCAAAATCCAAAGAAGTAGCAAATCCTCCGTATTTTCCGAAGGTTACTCCGAACCCGATCACTATCAGGATCGTAGAGAAAGTAATGGATATGTATTTATATTTTATAAAATCAAACATTTTTGGACTCCAGTTTTTTGAATCCGATACGGAGTTTACGAACTCCAAATTTGTTTACCAATAGATCCATGATCATTCTACTTAAGAACAAGGAGGTAAACAGGGAAGTTACGATACCCCAACAAAGAGTGATCGCGAATCCTTTGATCGGTCCGTTTCCTAATTTGATCATCAAGATCCCTGAGATCAAAGTGGTTACGTTACTGTCCATAATCGTCCAGAAAGCGTTCTCAAAACCTTGGGCAACTGCTGCGGAAACATGTTTTCCTGCCGCAAGCTCTTCTTTGATCCTTTCGTAGATAATTACGTTAGCGTCCACCGCCATACCCACTGTGAGGATAATCCCCGCAAAACCAGGTAAGGTCAAAGTGAATCCCATCAAGGATAGAAGCGCCATAAGCACGATCACATTTACGAGAAGTGCGATATCCGCAACCAAGCCGGACAATCTATAGATGATCAACATGAATACGATCACGAGTGCAAATCCTAAAAGGACCGCCTTTAATCCTACTTCGATGGATTCGATCCCTAAAGTAGGACCGATAAATCTCATTTCTAAAACGTTCAATGGAATAGGAAGTGCACCCTCACTGATCACGTTTGCGAGGTCTGTAGCTTCTTTTTGCCCGAACTCTCCGTCAATCTGAGCGTTACCACCTGCGATAGGACTACGAATGACTGGATCGGAGATGACTTTGTCTCCCCAAACGATTGCAAGCTGTCTTCCTACGTTTTTGGAAGTGATATCGAAAAATTTCTCAGCACCTTGAGAAGTTAAGGAGAAGGAAACGTAATAAGAAAGTCTGTTCTGGTCGTAACTCTCACGAGCATTTCTCATATCCTTTCCGTCTAGAGAAATGGCTCTTTCCAGAACTACAAATTCTCTAGGAAGAAGAGAAGCTTTAGGGTTATTTGCCCTGGACCATTTTACGTACAATTTATATTTTTCAGGAATATTGTACTTCTTCTCCATAGCTGCCAGGAATCTGTCCTGCTCGTCTTTTCCCAGTTTCTGTTTTACGATATTCTGGAATTTAACGATCTCGGTTTCTTCCCTTTTACCTTGGTTCATGAGTTTCATTTCTTCTAACTCAATGGCGTCGTGGTAAGTACCTCTGGAGTTTCCGTTGGAATCAGAAGGTTCTCTCAATCTGTATTCCACAGTTTCCGTATTTCGGATAATATCTAAGATCTGAGAAGAGTTGCTTACACCTGGTAAGGAAACCTCGATGGAATCTTGGTCCTTCTGGATACGCACTTGAGGCTCGGTTAGGTTTTGGTTGGTTAAACGGTTATCTATGATAAGTTTCGCTTTTTCCAACTCCGCCAGTTTTCTGCCAGGAGTTAATTCGAAATAACTTTCGATCTCTTTCAGTTTGTCCTGAGCTTCTTTTCTTTCTTTTTCGGAAAGGCTATGATCGTCTTTTTTACGGGTAAGTTCTTCGATCTCTTTTGTATAAGAATCTTTTAATTTGGAAGTATAATCGTCGAAGTCACCTTTCAGAACGACTCTCATTCCACCTTGTAAGTCCAATCCCAAACGGATCGCCAAAGGTCTTCCGCCGAAAATATATTCTTCTACCCAAGTAGGTCTAAGTTTGTTCTTAGGTTCTAAGATCAGTTCCTGGTTTTCTTGGGAAAGCTGGTTGATCTTTGCAGAAGTGATGAATCTTCCTTTGACTAGATAATAATCCTGCTCAGGAAAAATACTAGGATCAGGCTCAATCTGCCAGTCACTTTTCGGGTTATAATCGGCTTTCCATCTTTCCGCAAAGCTGGAAAGTAATTCTTTGCGGGTTTCTTCCGGTAATTGTTTAAATTCTTTTCTTACTGCGAGTTCCAATTCCCTTTCGGCGAAGTTTGGGTAAAGAAGCGTCAATGAAGACGCAACTACCAATATTGGAACAAAAATCCATTGGACAGATTTCAAATTCGGACTCCTAGTCTCTTCTCACTTTGTTGATGGTCACAGGGGAACGCCGAGTGACGCGTGCGCCTTTCGCTCTGAATTGATATAAAGCAAAAGCAAGTATGATTGCGATAATAATGATCGCCTTTTTATGTTCAGAGAAAAAACCGGCAATGGCTCCCTGCTCTTTTTGTTCCGCAGCCTTTCTTTTCTCTTCTTCTTTTTTCTTATCGTCTCCGAGTTTTAGGATCTCTCCCAACTTCTCACGAATAGAAATATCTTCTTTAGGTAAAGAAGAAGCGCTAGCGTTATAACCAGGTAGATTTCTCGGACTTAAAGTTGTTTCTTCATTCAACCAGTACGGCTTTTGGATCTCAGCCGAAACTTCCGGATTAGAAACTTCTTTGTTTAGATTTCTCTCAGTGGTTTCATTCGGTCCGTTAGGATCTCCTGAATTTTTTCCCTGAGTAGGATCTTCTGGTGCGATTTCCGGATCTACTTTTTTCTTAGGCTCGGATTCTTTCTGCTCGGTCTCTTTGGACTCGACGACCTTCTTCTTTCTGCCTACATTCTTCTTTACTTTTTTCTTTCTAGAAGCTTTTGCAAGGGGAGTTTTTTTGGAAGAAGTGGTAGTTTTCTTAGGTTCGGAAACCTTATCCAAAAAATCGATTTCTTCTCCGTCCTGTCCGAAAATCGGAAGGACCAAAGAGATGGAAAGAAGGAGGCATAGGACTTTATTCATGATACGCACCGGTTATACTGATACTATCGGAAAGACGGATTTACGCCTCTTTCTCTTTTTCTTTCTTTCTTAAAATCGTGCTGGAATTGAAGGTAACATTGGTGTCTTTAGCGATTGCCAGGACCACAGACTCGTTATTGTCCTTAAATTCCACCACCTTGCCATGGATCCCGGAAGAAGTGATGACCACATCGCCTTTTTGTAGGCTCTCGATCATTGTTTTTCTTTTCTTTTCCTCGTTTCTTTGAGGACGGATCACGATAAAATACAGAATGATAAATAGGATCGGGATGAATAATAGAGTGTTAAATCCGCCACCCTGAGCTCCTGCCGGATCCGCTTGAGCTAATAAGAATAAATTTTGAAGATTACTGAGCATGATGAAACCTGTGCTTCCTTTTTTGGTCCTTTTTGAGACCAGTATTTTCCTTTATTATCCCTTGGTAATTAAATTTTGAAAGAAGGCGCCTGTTTTTCCGGAAGCCAACTGTTCTAATGCGATTTTGTAACCATCTAGGATAGAAGGAGCCTTTCCCAAGGTGAAAAGCCCTGCTCCCGCATTTAAGGCAACTGCGTGAGTGCCTGCAATCTTCTCCCCTGCCAGGATTTTTCTTGCCAAGGACTCTGCTTGGTCCGGTCCACTGGTAAATACTTCCGCAGGATTCAGATCTTTTACGCCCAATTCTTTAGGATCGAAGTCTTTTCTGGAGATGACTCCGTCTTCCAATAGAGTATAATCCGTTTTTTCGAAAATGGAGAATTCGTCCAAGCCGTCTCTAGAATGACATACTAAGGCTCTTCTCAAACCCAAACCTTGCAGAACTCTGATAAAAGTTTCCGTCAATTCAGGTTCGTACACTCCAATGATCTGGTATTGAGGAGAGAACGGATTACTTAGAGGTCCGATCATATTGAATAAGGTCCTAAATCCCAATTCTTTACGAACAGGTCCTGCAAACTTCATGGATGGATGCCACATAGGAGCAAATAAGAAAGCAAATCCGTTATCGACCAGATGGGATTCCACTTCTTCTTGGGTCTTCTCCGTATTATAACCTAATCTTCCTAGAATATCGCTAGAACCGGTATGAGAAGAAACAGAACGGTTTCCATGTTTTGCTACCTTGATCCCTAAAGAAGAAAGTACAATTGCAGAAAGTGTGGAGATATTTACTGTTCCTTTTCCATCCCCGCCTGTTCCGCAGGTGTCCAGCATATCGAATGGAAAAACTGTTTTAGGCTTAAGCGCATTTCGGCGAAGCGCCAGACAGAAACCAAGTAGCTCGTCTACGGTTTCTCCCTTTGCTCTCATTGCGGTCAAAAAAGAAGAAAGTAGGATCTCCGACACTTCTCCTTTCATTACGGAATTGATCGAGGCTTCCGCTTCCGAAACTGTAAGATTCTTTTTTTCTAAAACTTTGATGATAGCTTGTCTAATTTCCATTTTTACCGAATGCCCTCCGAATAGAGCTGTAACGGATCACTTCCCTGTTTGAGATCAAATAACGTATTCCGGAAAGCACAGTGATCAGAGTGGTCAAAAGCATTCCGAAATAAGGAACGAATCCACCCAATCCAAACACCAATTCGTTCCAGCCGGGGGCACCGTTTTCCTTCCAAACCTTCACGAAGGCAACTGCGTTTTCGGAAGCGATCCCAAAAACGGTCATACCGGCAAGCTTGCCACTCTGGTAGACCTCGTTGATCAGTATCCTTTTATTCGAAGAAACTAATATGAAGAAGATCAAAATTAGGATAATAGCTCCCATCTGGAAGGCGGTCTTTACCTTTCCAAGCATGGTGGTTCTGATGGATTTTCCCAAACGGATCGCAAGATAGCGTAAGGTTGTGATCAGCATATCCCTTCCGATGATCAGAATGACCATCCAAAGTTCTATTTGTTCATGCAGAAAAATGAATGTAGTAAAACAACCTACTACAATGATCTTATCAGCGAGTGGATCCAGGAATTTTCCGAACTCGGTCTCTTGTTTCCATTTTCTGGCCAAATACCCGTCTATAAAATCCGTAATAGAAGCTATAGAAAACAAGACCAGAGCGGCGATATGATACGCCTGTTCTTTTTGGTACAAAAACCAGATAAAAAAAGGTAAAGAGGCAACTCTTAGTATTGTAAGAGCATTAGGTAAGTTTATATTCGGATTCAAGTTTCCAACCAAGTTCCCATCATGTCGTATTCGTAGAAGGATTCGATTTTCACTTTTCCGATTGTTCCCGGTTTCAAGGAAGGATCTTCCACATAAACCACTTCGTCTATCTCGGGAGCGTCTTGCAATCGTCTGACAATTGCTGTATTTCCTTCCAGTCCATCTACAATCGCAGTATAAGTTTTGCCTATCCTGGACTCGTGGATCTCTTGGAGGATTTTCAAATGAGCGTCTCGGATCAGATTGATCCTTTTCGCCTTCTCCTTATCGGAAACAGTTTGGGTCAGATCCGCACCCTTTGTTCCTTCTTGTGGAGAATAAGAGAATAAATTCAGTTTTTCCGGACGAGTCTCTTCTACAAATCTTAAGATCTCATCCACATCCTCTCCGGTTTCGCCAGGAAATCCTAAGATGAAAGATGTTCTGATCTCCAGATCAGGTCTTACGTCTCTAGCGAGAGAATATAGATCCCTAAATTGGGAATATCCACCGCTTCTATTCATGTTTTTTAATACTCTTTCGGAAACATGTTGGAGTGGAGATTCCAAATAAGGAGCAATCTTAGGAATTTCTCCCATAAGTCTCAGGATCTTTTCAGTTTTCTTATCAGGATATAAATATAATAATCTTAATATTTCCAGGTTATCTACTTCTGAGACTGCTTTGATCATATCTAGAAGTTTGTCAGAGTCCTTCCCGTAATACACAGTATCCTGGGAAACTAGACAGATTTCTTTTGCGCCGGCCGCAATCGCTCTTTTTGTATCTTTCAGGATCTCATCCAAAGGAGAATCCACAAATTTTCCGCGAAGAGAAGGGATGATACAGAAAGCACAACCTCTATTACAACCATCTGAAACTTTCACATAGGCGTAAGGTTTGGAATAGTTTTCAATCTCAGGAGAAAGTTTCATTCTCTCCACGATATCAGAATTGAATTCGATCTTAGCGGGAGAAGAAAGATCTCTACGGAAAGCTTCTTTAATGATCTTTCCAGCTTGGGAATATTTTCCAGTCCCAAAAACCAGATCCACTTCCGGGATTTCTGCGGAAATATCCTTAGGATATCTTTCTGCAAAACATCCTACAACGACTAGTTTCTGGCCCTCTTGCTTTTTAGCGTGGGCCGCGCCAAGTATGGTCTGGATGGTTTCTTCTGTTGCGGAGCGGATAAAAGTACAGGTATTGATCAGATGGAAATCGGACTCTTCCGGTTTTGTAGCCGGAAGAAAACCTTCTTCCAAAAGGGAATGGTGCATGCTCATGGAGTCCACGGTATTTTTGGGACATCCAAGAGTGGTGATGTAGAACTTTTTATCCAAACGAAGCCTTACTCGCCCAACTCCTTAATGATAAACTGTGTGCTATCGTAAGGGTTTGGTGTTTTTATATAAACTTTCTTCACTAATTTTCCGGGGCGTCCTAAGACCACTTTCGGTTTTCCGTTTTGGATCATCTCCACTGCGGAACCGTCTCCTACTTTGATCTCCAGACGATCTTTCGCTTCTAGAGCTTTGTTCTCTCCACCTTGTACAAGACCTCTAAATCCCATCTGACCGTCTATGATGAACTCTGCATAGCTTGGTTTAGAGAAAAATAATGTAACTTGGATCGGAACATCACCTAAAGTTTTGGTGGAATCCTCTCCCTGAGGATTGGGCTGAACCGTAGTGCCACCTTGTCTTTCTTCTTCGCTTAAGGAAACTAAAACCTTTGCAGAACTTCCAGTAACACTTTGAGCGGCAATTCGGATACTTCTACGTAAAGAAGAGATCTCCGGAATAGAATAGCTGAGAACTTTTTCCTGTCCTTCGGATAATCTGAACTTATAAACAGTTAGCTCAGGATACACATTAAAAGCAAGAACTGCAGTATTTGTATCAGACCCTTGTTCCACGGAAGAAATGAAAAGTTTACACTGCTGATTAGACGCACTAAAACTCACACCTTGGTTCGCAGTTAAGATAAAACTTTCAGGTCTCGTCTCAGGAACGGAACGATTGATGAAATCAATATTTTCAGGGATCTCCAACCTTCTTCCACTTTCTTCAGCTACATCGTCACCGGAAGAAGATCCGTCAATAAAGGTATAGAGTAGAACCGCAGCAATTGCTACCATCAGAACTGAGATCGCGGTGATCAGTTTGTTCTTATCGAAATTTAGATCATAATAAAAGCTGGAAGTAGGTTTGGTCAACTCTTCCAAAGGAGCCTGGGATTCTTCTATCTTCTCCCCTCTGTATAAATTGATCAGCATCCCCGTATCTAATTTTAAGTAACTACCATAGTTTTTTAGAAACCCTATGGTAAAAGTTTCTCCCGGAAACTGAGCATAGTCCTCTGTCTCCAATGCAAGAATGTACTTAACGGAAATATTCGTATCCTTGGATACGTCCTTTACAGTGAGCTTTTTTTCTTCCCTAGCCTCTCTAAGGATTTGCCCTACTCGCTTCTGATTCAATTTCGCTCTCCTATCCTAGGAAGATTTATTCTTCCGAAACCAAGGGGTTATTTACGATTTTAGAATTACCATCCGGACGGAAATTAAATACTCCATCCTCGATATCTGCATTCGGATCTACTCCGAAAAATTCCACAGTGGTCGTCTTGCCTCTTCCGTCACTTGCAACAGCCTTCTTAATGAAAGAAGTTTGAGCATCCACATAAAGAGTCATAGTCTCGTAACCGCCGATCTTCTCTCTTTGTTCCAAAGCCAATACAAAATATTGGCGATTGTCTTTAGGAGAGATCTGAGGTTGTTCTATGGATTCGAATTTATAATGATACTTTCTGAAAATCCTGGAAAGGCCTTCCTCCGTCATAGGAGAAAAAATGGGACCAGATTTATTAGATTTATTTAATGTAAGGTCTTGTTTACCTGCGGCATTCAACCTTTTGATGAAGATCCAAAGAGTTTTGCCGTCGGAAACGATCTCGTCCCCGGAAGGATCCGAGAATTCGTATTTGATCTTTCCGCCCTTCTTATAATAGCAGACACCTTTTTTAGTGACCACTTTTTTGTTCGCTTCCGTTTGGATCACGAAATCAGCCTTATACGATTTCAGGTCCGAAAAAGTTTTTCTGACTTTTTTAACCACTTCCGAAGGGGAATTCCAATGGTGTTTCGCGGAAGACTGAGCGCCCAGGGAGAAGCTGCCGAATAAAACGACAAGGCCGAGGGCTATAAATATAGAACGATTGCTTCTGGTATCTTTCATTCTCAGGTAATGCAGGGATTTTTTTCCAGGATGGCGAGTATCCGCCCCCCTGTCACTTGGTTTCTTTTCCCGGCCTGGAAATTCCTAGACCGGGTCGAATTTTTAAGCGGACCTTAAAATTTCCCGTCCCTTAGATCCCAGGATTGGAGAAACGTATCCCCTTTCTTCCATTAATTCCATGATCCGAGCGGCCCGATTATAGCCGATTTTCAAACGTCTTTGCAAGTAGCTCGCGCTCGCCTTTCTATCGGTTCTTACGATTTCCCAGGCCTTATCGAATAGCTCCTCGTCCATCTCTTCTGCAGATTCGGATTCAACTTCTTCTTCGAGATCGAAGTCTACGTAGGTAGGAGCTCCATATTTTTTGGCCTCTTCTACTATCTTCTCTATCTCTTCTTCCGAAATGAATGGAGCTTGGATCCTTGCCAGGTCGGCGGAAGTAGGAGACTTGTACAACATATCTCCTTTTCCAAGAAGAGATTCCGCACCGTTCATATCCAGAATGATCTTGGAGTCCGTTTTTTGGGCCACATGGAACGCGATCCTTGCTGGACAGTTCGCCTTGATAAGACCGGTGATCACATCTACGGAAGGTCTTTGGGTCGCCATCACTAAGTGGATCCCCACCGCTCTGGACTTCTGGCTGATACGAGTGATCGCATCTTCCAGGTCTTTACCGGAAACCATCATCAGGTCCGCAAGCTCATCGATGAACACCACAAGATAAGGCATTTTATTATAACCTTCTTTGTGGTAATGTTCTTCTACCTTCTCATTATAAGAACGGAAATCCCTACACTTCAATTGGGAAACAGCCTCATAACGCGCTTCCATTTCTTGGATCACCCAAGAAAGTGACTTGGTTGCCTTACGTGCATCTTTGATCACAGGCATAAGAAGGTGAGGAATATCCTCGAACAAAGTAAGCTCCACCATCTTAGGGTCTATCATGATAAAGCGAACTTCTTCCGGAGAAAGATTTAAGACCAGAGAAGCGATCATTGCATTTAAACAAACAGATTTACCGGAACCGGTAGTTCCCGCTACAAGCAAGTGAGGAAGTTTATTCAGATCGATCGATACAAGTTTACCAGAGATATCCTTACCGATGACTATGTTCAGATCTTTTTTAGGTTTAGGAGCTAAAGAAGAACGTAATATATCTCCTAAGAAAACATCCTCTCTATGTTTATTTGGAACCTCGATACCGATCGTGGATTTACCAGGAATAGGAGCAACGATACGTATATTTTTAACCGCAAGATACATCCTAAGCTCGTCGGTTAGAGAAGTGATCCTTCCTAGTTTTACCCCAGGAGGAGGAGTAACTTCATAACGAGTAATGATAGGACCTCTTTCCCAACCCACGACCTTAGCTTCGTAACCGTAAACTTTCAGTGCATTCTCGATCTCGAATGCCACCTTTTCTGATTCTACCTTGAAAAGTGCATCCTGGACTTTTGTAGGATTGCTCTTCAAACGGTTTAGAGGAATATGATATACAGATCGTTTAGAATGGAATACCGGCACCATAGAAACAGGAGGAAAAGGAAGTTCAGATTGTTTCGGCTTCTCTTGTTTCTTTTCAAGAGCGACTGTAGGAACTACAACAGGAGTAGAAGGTAACGTACTTGGAATGCCCACCTCCGGCGCTTCAATCGCCTTAGGTTCCTCAACTTCTAAAATATCTTCCAGTTCGTCGGATTCTTCTGCTTCTTTCTCGTATTCTTCTTCCGAGTTTTCGAGTTCTACTAAAGAATCTTCCTCTTCTGTCCAGTCTTCTAATTCTTCGCCGTCTTCTTCCTGGGAGTCTTCTGCTTCAGGAACCGCAGATAGGACTTCTTCTTTCTGGAAAGAAGGAATCTTAGAAGTTTCACTTCTAAGATCCAGGATCTCCCATGCTTTTTTAGAAACGGTAGGAACTTCTTCTTTTCTTTCCTGAACTCCATATACCTTATCCACGAGACGAGTAGATGCACTTTGGAATTGGAAGATCTTTCTATCTTCCTCAAAAAAGCCCTGAAGAAGACCTGAATTTTTATATTGCACGTTAGATTCTTTTAGGTCTGCAACCTTAAAACCGCCTTTTGCCTTTTGGATATAAGATTCCAAATTCGCAGGACTTTTCACTGGATTTTGTTTTTCCGAAGAATGTCCCGAAACTTCTCTGCGAAACCAAGGAGGCACATTATCTTCCGAAATTTCCGTATCGGTTTGTTTCCGAGAACTTACGGAATTCATCATTCCCGCCAAACCAGTGGACCAATCTGCAGATTTGGTTTTAGGAAAGATTGGATCGTAATTTTGGATTTCTTCTTCTTTTTTAGTTCTTCCATTCATATAACCGGAAAGCCATTGCTCCTTCCAGTCCCGACCGCTTTGTGCAAGAAGCCTTCCTAAAAAATGGACCGGAGATTCGTTCAGATAAACAAGTATGCCGTAAAAATAGACCACGAAATGGATCAGAAGTCTTCCAGTAGCACCAAGAAGATATTCCAAAGCCACTGCTAATGCTTGGCCCAAAACACCGCCGTTAGATGCAAATGGGACAGTGGAAACATTTCCGAAAACGTTCAGACTCACCGCGACTGCGAGTAAGAATAACGGAATGGTAAGAAGTTTGTTGGTAATATCCTGGGCAGGTTTCGCAAGAAGGATCCCGCCTGTAAGGATCAACATGATCCCAGGAACAAAGGAAGCATTCCCGAATAGATACAAAAATCCCCAGGAAAGATAATGGCCCAACCTTCCGAAAAGATTAGCCTGCACCCCATTTTCAGCAATGGTAAAAGAACCCAAGGAAAGTGTCAGAAAAATCCCGGTAAAAAGCAGAAGATACGGCAATGCCGCCCGGCCCTTTTCCCAAATCGCTATGTTTTGTCCGACTATTTGGTCCTTTCTATCCATACTCCCTAAGCATCGGCAGAAAATCGAAATCCGAAAAGAGACTTAATATGGGAAAAAGGGATGCAGAGTGGAAAAAAGGGTCAGAAACCTGTACTACCGAAGCCGCCTGCTCCCCTTTCGGATTCAGGAAGTTCGTTCACCAATTCCCAATCGGTATGCCAGGTGCGGCGGATCAAAAGTTGGGCGATCCTGGTTTTGTCTTCTAAAATATAGGGTTCTTTTCCCAGATTGAGAAGAGGAACCATAAGTTCTCCTCTATAATCTGAATCGATCGTGCCGGGAGTATTCGGAATGAGGATCTTAAATTTAGTAGAAAATCCTGAGCGGGGTCTGATCTCAAAATGAAATCCTTCCGGAATAGCAAAAGAAAGTCCTGTAGGAACTAAAACAACTTCTCCCACTGGTAGTTCCAAATTGGAATCTAAACATGCGGAAATATCGTAACCGGCGGAACCGGATGTTTTGATCTCCGGTAGGAGGGCCTTCTCTTTTAACTTTTTAACCGGGATTTTCATATTAGTACGAGTAGGATCCGAAAATGGATTTGATCTTTTGTTCTTCTTTAACTTTTAATTTTGCCAAAACAGAAAGATGTAATGTAGGAAGTGCGAATATTCTTCTGACGGTTTGATTGATCTCTTCTTTCGTTACGGAATGGATCTCTTTGATCCGATCTTGTAAAGAATTGTATTTTCCGTAATACAGTTCTTGGAAAGCGATATTATTCATTCTACTTTCTGTATGTTCGTAACCGATAGAAAGACTTCCCTCGTGGTTGGTTTTAGCGTCTTTCAATTCTTGGGAAGTCACTCCCTTATCCACGAAAAGTTTTAATTCTTCCAAGATTAGTTCAAGACTTTCCGCAAATCTTTCCTTGGAAGTGGAACATACGATCGAATTGATCCCTACGTCACGATAAGAAGAAGGATAACTTGTGATATGATAACAAAGTCCTTTTTCTTCCCGCACCTTTTGGAATAAACGAGAAGACATTCCCCCGCCTAATACATGAGTGAGAAGAGAAAGTCTAGTAGCGTCGTGGAAATTGCGAGGAAAACCTTCTCCGCCTAAAATAAAATAGGCCTGTTCCGTTTCCTTATTCCCCTTGCGGAAATATCCGAATTCTTTTTTAGGAGTTTCGAATGTTCCTTCTTTTCCTTTTTTAGAAGAATGAGAGAAGTATTTGGAAACCAGATCAAAAACAAACTCAGGTTCGTAATTTCCGGAAAGAGAAAGTATCATATTCTCCGGATGATAATAGGTCTCGTAAAATTTTCGAAGACTGGAAGGAGTCACTCCTCGGATAGAAGACTCTGTTCCGATAATATCTCTTCCTAAAGAATTTCCTGAAAATAGATTATTATAATAAAAATCGTGGATCGCATCTTCCGGAGAATCTTCATAACCTTTCATTTCTTCCAAGACAACTTCCGCTTCCGTGCGGATATCCTGGTCCCTAAACAAAGGATGGAACATCATATCTGAAAGTAATTCCAATCCGAGTTCCAGATCTCTGGAAGCTAAGGTTGCATGAAAGTAAGTATATTCTCTGGAAGTGGCTGCGTTGGAGTAAGCTCCTACTCTTTCCCAATCTTCCGCTTGTTGTTTTGCAGTACGCTTTTCTGTGTCTTTGAAAAGCATATGCTCTAGGAAATGGCAGTAACCAGCATTCTCCAAAGTCTCAGACCTGGATCCCACTTTTACGTACACTCCCATAGACACGCTTACGGAATAAGGAGCTCTTTGGAACAAGACCACAAGTCCATTCCCTAAAGTTTTTTTATGATTTTTTTCTTCCAGAAAAACCAATGGTAGACATCCGGCGAAAAGTTTTCGCCGGTCTTATTCGTTTTTAAACTTCCAGAGCGTCTCTTCTGGAAAGATCGATCTTTCCGGTTTTATCCACGTTCAATACGCGGACACGGATGATCTCACCTTCTTTGACTACGTCTTTAACAGAATTCACACGCTTGGAATCCAGTTTGGAAATATGGCAAAGTCCTTCTTTACCAGGTAGGATCTCCACAAAGGCCCCGAAATCGGTGATCCGTTTCACTTTGCCTTCGTAAATTTTTCCTACTTCTACTTCCGCGAAGAATCCTTCAACCATTCCTGCCGCTTTTTCTGCCTGCTCTTGGTTGACTCCTGCGATCGTTACTTTTCCATCGTCGTCTATATTGATATCCGCACCGGAGGCTTCGATGATTCCACGGATATTTTTACCGCCCGGACCGATCAGTTCCCCGATACGATCTTTCGGTATATATTTTACGATAATTCTAGGAGCCGTGCGAGAAACCGAATCTGCAGCCTTGGAAATGGATTTTTCCATCACGTCCAAAATATGGAAACGAGCTTTTTCTGCCTGAGCAAAAACTGCTTCTAGAACGTTAAACGCAACACCTGTTACTTTTAAGTCCATCTGGAATGCAGTTATCCCTTTTCTGGTTCCTGCAATCTTACAGTCCATATCACCGAAATGGTCTTCCAATCCTGCGATATCGGATAGTACTGCAAATCTTCCGCTTTCGTCTGAGAATAATCCCATTGCGATACCGGAAACTGCAGACTTGATCGGAACCCCTGCTGCCATCAATGCCAATGATCCGGAACATACGGAAGCCATGGAAGAAGATCCATTGGATTCCAAAATTTCGGATACAACTCTGATCACATAAGGGAAATCATCCTGCTTAGGAAGTACCAGCTTTAATGCTCTTTCTGCCAGGTTTCCGTGACCGATCTCTCTACGACCTGGTCCCGAAGATCTTCTAACTTCTCCCACTGAGAACGCAGGGAAATTATAATGAAGCATGAAGTTCTTTTCTTTTTGGCCTTCCAATGTTTCATAACGTTGGTTGTCAGAAGCTGTTCCAAGAGTAACTGTTCCCAAAGACTGGGTTTGTCCTCTGGTGAATACTGCAGAACCGTGAACTCCCGGAAGAGGGCTCATCTCTACGCTGATATTTCGGATCTCGTCCAACTTTCTTCCGTCGAAACGAACTCCTTCTTTTAATACCTGCTCTCTTACGATCTCGTATTCGAGTTCATGTAAGAAATTTTTGATGTCCTTGATCTTTTCGGATTCGGTTACGGTCTCTTTGAAGTGTTCTACCACTTCTTTGTTTGCATTAGAGATTTCTTTATTACGAGATGCTTTATCGGCAGTCTTATTTGCAGCGGAAATCTTATCGAACGCATATTTACGGACTTCGCCCAAAAGAGTCTCATCTTTTACTTTGAGTTTAACTTCTTTTTTGACTACTTGTAGTTGCGCTGCCCAGGACTCCTGAAGCTCTACAAATTTTACGATATGTTGGTGCGCAAACTTTAAAGCTTCCAACATCTCAGAGTTGGATAATTCTTTTGCCTCTCCCTCTATCATTACGATATGGGTTTTGGTACCGGCAACGACCAGATCCAAATCAGAATTCTGAAGCTCTTTGTTACCAGGGTTAATTACGAGTTCTCCGTTAATTCTTCCTACTCTTGCTCCGGCAATCGGACCATTGAAAGGAATATTAGAGATCGTTAATGCGGCAGAAGCTGCATTCAACGCATGACCGGCAGTGGAAATTTCATTGTCCGCGGAAAGAACGGTAACCTGCAATTGTACTTCGCAGAAATATCCTTCCGGGAAAAGAGGACGGATCGGTCTGTCGATGATCCTGGAATTTAAAACCTCATGTTCATAAGGTTTTGCTTCTCTTTTGAAATATCCGCCTGGGAATCTACCAACTGAGTAAATTTTTTCGGAATATTCGCAAGTGAGCGGGAAGAAGTCTTGTCCTTCTTTTGGTTCGTCAGCGGCACAAACGGTTGCGAGTAGAACGAGATTTCCGGTTTTATATACTACGGACCCGTGGGCTTGCTTCGCCCAGTCTCCCGTTTCGAGAGTGATGGAATCACGGCCAAATTGGCCATTAATAGTTTTAGCCATGAAGGACTCCTTACTTACGGAGTCCGAGAGTTTCAATTAGCTTTTTGTAACGTTCTAGATCTTGGCGTTTTAGATATTCCAATAATTTTTTACGTTTGCTTACTAATTTAAGAAGGCCTGTTTTAGAATGAAAATCTTTCTTATGAGTTTTAAAATGCTCGTTAAGATCTTTGATTTGAGCATCTAGGAGGGCGACTTGAACTTCCGTTGAACCGGTGTCCCCCTTTCCTTTTGCAAATGTGGAAATAATTTGCTTCTTTTGTTCCGTAGTTACCATAGTTTGATTGTACCTGTTGCCAATTTTCGGGGGCCTAGCCCCCTGTCCAAGCTAAATTTTAGAAAAGACCTTCAAATATTTATAGGAAAGGCTGCCAGGAAGTCCATCCCTCCTGCAATATGCCAAAATCTCTCCTTCCGGAGAGGTAAGTAGGAACTCCTGAGCCGGGACCCAGTCCAATTTGATCTTTTTGCCGTGAAAAACGTCTTTTACCTCGGTACTTGGGATCTCTACCGAAGGAATGTCCAGGATCTCTTCCGGGGGATGTATGATTGCTTTTCCGAGTAACAACGCCTCGTAGGTGTCCGCCTGCTCCAGCTTAAGTTTTCCCACCTTGGTCCGGTTCAAAGACTTGAGACACATTGGAATCCCAACTTCTGCCCCTATGTCCATTACAAGCTTACGGATATAAGTCCCGCCTGAAACTCTGGTCCTCAATTTGAAACCTTCTGGGCAGAATTCTCCTGCTTCGAATTCGAATATTTTGATCTTACGAATGCTTGGTGGAACAGAAATTCCTTCTCTGAATAACTTTGCTCTTCTCTGTCCTTGGACCTTCAATGCGGAAACTTCAGGCGCTATCTGTTCTTCCCAACTGGAAACCTTAGAAAGCACTTCTTCCAATTTGGGCAAAGATTCTTGGTACCAATTTTGGACCTTAGAAGTTTCCCAGTCCTCTACTACAAGACCTTCTCTATCCCCAGAGTCAGTGGAGAAGCCGAACTGCACCTCCGCCTCATACTCTTTATCTTTACCTAAAAATACTTGGGAGAAGCTGGTTGAAGTTCCGACAGGAAGCACCATTAAACCGGAGGCTGCCTTGTCCAAGGTACCTGTATGTCCTACTTTTTTGAGTCCAAGGGCCTTTTTGGCTTTTAAAACCAGATCGGAAGAGGTCATTCCAACCGGTTTATCCAAGAGGAGAAATCCGAATTCAGTCCGGATTTGTTGGTTTTCTCGTAAGTCGGAGGGATTCATCTAAACCTTGGATATATTCTTCGTCCCAAACAAAACTCATCTTGGGTGTCATCCTAAGATTAAGTTTTGTGGAAAGAGTCGCGGCAAATTTACCCGCTGCACTATTTAATCCAGCGAGTAATTTTTCCTTTTTTTTGTCCGTACAGATAGCTGTGACGTACACCTTTAGATTTTTGGAATCGTCCGAGAGTTCCGATCTGTGAACGGAAACCATATGGACCCGAGGGTCCTTGACTTTTCCGGCCAGGATCATCATGGCGACGGTCCGAACCGTCTCCGCTTCGATTTTCCTTTTACGGATCGGATTCACTCTAACTCTACTCCAGTTTCCGTTTTACTACTGTGACAGTATAAGCTTCGATTGTATCGCCCACTTTGAAGTCGTTGTAGTTCTCCAACTGGATACCGCATTCGAAATTGTTCACAACTTCGCCCACTTCGTCTTTGAATCTTCGGAGAGACTTGAGTTTTCCGTCGAACACTTGGACTCCGTCGCTGATCACGCGGATACCGGAAGCTTTTGTGATCTTCCCGGAAGTAACCATACAACCTGCAATATTTCCGACCTTGGAAACCTTGAAGACTTCTCTGATCTCTGCAGTTCCGATAACTTCTTCGATCCTTTCCGGCTCGAGAAGTCCTTCCATCGCCATCTTGATCTCGTCTACAACCTGATAGATAATGTTGTAGTATTTGATCTGAACGCCTTCTTTTTCGGCGAGTGCGATGGTTTTAGGATTCGCACGAACATGGAAACCGATTACGATCGCGTTAGAAGCGGATGCAAGCATCACGTCCATATCCACGATAGCCCCCGCCCCGGACTGAATTACATTCAGTTTTACATCCGAAGTGGAAAGTTTTTCCAGAGCTTCCTTGATCGCTTCCGCAGAACCGCGAACGTCCGCTTTGATGATTACTTTCAGTTCTTTTAATGCACCCTGTTTGATGAACTCGTTCATGTTTTCCAGAGTGACTTTGGAACCTGCAGCTCCTGCGTTTCCGATCCTTTCGAATTCGATACGGTGTTGAGAAATGTTTCTTGCTTCCTTCTCGTCTTCAAGAGCGTCGAAAGGTGCTCCTGCATCAGGAACTCCGTCGAGTCCGGTTACCTGCACAGGGAAAGCAGGGCCTGCTTCCTTGATCAGATGACCGTAATCGTCATACATCGCACGAACCCTACCGGAGAATACTCCTGCCACGAACGGATCTCCTACTCTTAGGGTTCCGTTTTGGATAAGAACTGTTGCAACTGCTCCGCGGCCCGGATCCAGTTTCGCTTCGACGATTGTACCTTTTGCTCTACGTTTAGGGTTCGATTTCAGATCCAGAACTTCCGCTTGGAGAAGCACTGATTCTAATAGTTTATCGATCCCGATATTTTCCTTCGCAGAGATCTTGCAATACATAGTATCCCCGCCCCATTCTTCCGATTGAAGTCCATGGTTGGCGAGCTCTTGCATGATCTTGTCTGGATTTGCAGTAGGTAGATCCACTTTGTTGATAGCTACTATGATAGGAACTTTTGCATCTTTCGCGTGAGACAATGCTTCTAAAGTTTGAGGCATCACTCCGTCGTCCGCAGCAACCACTAAGATTACGATATCCGTAACCTTGGCACCTCTTGCTCTCATCGAAGTAAATGCTTCGTGACCAGGAGTATCCAAGAAGGTGATTTCCCCTCTATTGGTTTTTACCTGATAAGCACCGATATGCTGAGTGATCCCACCGGATTCTGTATCAATTACTGATGATTTACGGATGGTATCCAATAGTCTTGTCTTACCATGGTCAACGTGACCCATGATAGTAACGACTGGAGGTCTATGGATATAATCTTCAGGACTGTCTTTCTCTTCATCGATTAGAGTTTCTTCATAGAGAGAAACTACTTTTACCTTACAACCGTATTCGTCTGCGAGAATAGATGCAGTTTCCGCATCGATGATATTATTGATGGTCACCATCATACCCATTTTCATGAGTTTTCCGATGACATCTCCCGGCTTAAGATTCATTTTCTTAGCCAGTTCTCCTACTTGGACATTCTCCAAAAGAGTGATCTCTTTCGGAACGGAAACTCCAGTAGGCCCGCTTACTTTCGGTTTTCTATACGATTGTCGGAAGAATTTAGAATTTTCGGAGCCTTCTTGTCCGTCTGGTCTTCCGCCCTTATCTTTATCATTACGTTTTTTACCGGAAGGGATTCCTCTTCCTCCCTCTACAGGTCCTAAACCTGGAGGGGGCGCTCCTGTTCCAGGGCCGCCTCTAAATCCGCCACCCTGACCTGGACCACGGAAACCACCGCCTTGACCACCTTGGCCTCCACGATATCCACCGCCGCCTTGGCCACCCTGACCGCCGCGATATCCACCGCCACCT